>NZ_JBGWAB010000456.1:0-206 GCF_041862025.1 Streptomyces sp. AB3(2024) | reverse complement strand
GGCCGGTGAAGGTGACGGTTCCGGTGGGGGTGCCGCTGCCGGGTGCCACTGCGGTGACGGTGGCGCACACCGTCACGGTCTCGCCGCACACCGAGGGGTTGGGGTCCACCGTCACCGACACCGTGCTCGACGCCTGGTTGACGGTCACGTCGAGTGAGCCCGTCGACGGCAGGAAGCAGGTGTTCCCGCTGTAGGTGACGGTGACC
>NZ_JBGWAB010000455.1:0-209 GCF_041862025.1 Streptomyces sp. AB3(2024) | reverse complement strand
ACCTCCAGCAGCTCGGCCTCGATCCGCTCCACATGCGCGGAATGCGAGGCGTAGTCGACGGGCACCTGACGGGCCCGGATCCCCTCCTCCACCGCCTCCGCGACGAACGCGGCCACCGCATCGGCGTCCCCGGCCACGACCGTGCTCGACGGACCGTTCACCGCAGCCACACCCAACCGGCCCGCCCACGCCTCCAACCGCGCCTCAAC
>NZ_JBGWAB010000454.1:0-210 GCF_041862025.1 Streptomyces sp. AB3(2024) | reverse complement strand
TGCGCCACCGTCACCGCAGTGGCACCCGGCAGCGGCACCCCCACCGGAACCGTCACCTTCACCGGGGCCGGACTGAACACCACGGTGCCACTGAACGCCGGCGGCACAGCATGCGTCACCACGACCACGCTGGAAACCGGCACGGTCACAGCCGTCTACAACGGCAACAGCTGCTTCTCCTCATCGACCGGCACCGCACCGGTGACCGTC
>NZ_JBGWAB010000453.1:0-214 GCF_041862025.1 Streptomyces sp. AB3(2024) | reverse complement strand
CCCCCCCCCCCCCCCCCCCCCCCCCCCCCCCCCCCCCCCCCCCCCCCCCCCCCCCCCCCCCCCCCCCCCCCCCCCCCCCCCCCCCCCCCCCCCCCCCCCCCCCCGCCCCCCCCCCCCCCCCCCCCCCCCCCCCCCCCCCCCCCCCCCCCCCCCCCCCCCCCCCCCCCCCCCCCCCCCCCCCCCCCCCCCCCCCCCCCCCCCCCCCCCCCCCCCC
>NZ_JBGWAB010000452.1:0-218 GCF_041862025.1 Streptomyces sp. AB3(2024) | reverse complement strand
CGACAAGTCCCCCGAGAGCTACCTCGCAGGCGTTCACCTCCGCGCCGCAATGATCTGAATCGACGACCTCCTGAAGACCGCCGACTGATCACGACATCACACAGACCCTAGTGTCCTGCGCCGGAAGTTCGTGGACAGTTCCGGCATGCCTCGAACCGCCTGATCGGCGGCCGAGACTCGGCACCGGCGGCGCCGCAGATCTACCGATGGATTTCCGG
>NZ_JBGWAB010000451.1:0-218 GCF_041862025.1 Streptomyces sp. AB3(2024) | reverse complement strand
TGGTCGCTGCGCCCCCTGCTGCGCGACCTGGCCGGGGCCTACGCCGCCCGGCTGGCCGGCCGGGCCCCCGACGCGGAGCCGCTGCCCGTGCAGTACGCGGACTACAGCCAGTGGCAGCACGAGCTGCTCGGTGATCCCGCCGACCCGGACAGCCTGGCCGCCGAGCAACTGGCGTACTGGCGGGCCGCGCTGGAGGGGGCCCCGGCGGTCGTCGACCT
>NZ_JBGWAB010000450.1:0-219 GCF_041862025.1 Streptomyces sp. AB3(2024) | reverse complement strand
CATCGGTCCGGCACAGCCGCTCGATCTGTCGCGAGGAACGTATCCCGTCCGCGTATGCGTAGATCAACAGCGCCAGCATCATCCGCGGGTCATAGGCCCGGCGCCCCACCCGCCCAGCGAGTACCGCGCTTCCAGACCGCTCAGGTCCAGGTGATCGACTACCTCGAGCAGTACCCAGACCACATGATCGTCGGGCAGCCACTCCCGCATGTCCACCGG
>NZ_JBGWAB010000449.1:0-219 GCF_041862025.1 Streptomyces sp. AB3(2024) | reverse complement strand
GGAAGTGGACATGCTCCTGCGGAACAGTCCACGACCGGGACGAGAACGCCGAACGCAACATCCGCCGTGAAGGACGGCGCATCGTGGCCGAGGGACGTCCGGACACGTAAACGCCTGTGGAGCCCGTATAAGACCCGGCACGCCGGGCAGTGGGTGATGAAGCAGGAACCACTACGCACGTGCTGGAAACAGCGGCGGCACGGTGGGAATCTCCCCCGT
>NZ_JBGWAB010000448.1:0-219 GCF_041862025.1 Streptomyces sp. AB3(2024) | reverse complement strand
TGTTCCCGCATATGGACGAGCGGCAGCGTCGGTTGTTGATGGCCGCCGAGGCCCGTGTCCTGGGTCACGGCGGTGTTCGGGCCGTCGCACTGGCGGCCGGGGTGAGCGAGACGACGGTCCGCAAGGGCGTGTTCGAGCTGGAGTCCGGCGAGGAGCCGCTGGGCCGGGTTCGGCGTCCGGGTGGGGGTCGCAAGCGGGTCGCGGAACTCGATCCGGGGC
>NZ_JBGWAB010000447.1:0-220 GCF_041862025.1 Streptomyces sp. AB3(2024) | reverse complement strand
CCCCCCCCCCCCCCCCCCCCCCCCCCCCCCCCCCCCCCCCCCCCCCCCCCCCCCCCCCCCCCCCCCCCCCCCCCCCCCCCCCCCCCCCCCCCCCCCCCCCCCCCCCCCACCCCCCCCCCCCCCCCCCCCCCCCCCCCCCCCCCCCCCCCCCCCCCCCCCCCCCCCCCCCCCCCCCCCCCCCCCCCCCCCCCCCCCCCCCCCCCCCCCCCCCCCCCCCCCC
>NZ_JBGWAB010000446.1:0-221 GCF_041862025.1 Streptomyces sp. AB3(2024) | reverse complement strand
GCCAGCTGTTGGCTTTGCGCCGGGAGGGGAAGCTGACCACCCAGCATGTGCGGACGGTGGGTGAGACGTTCGGGGTGCGGGAGCGGGCGGTGTGGCGGTGGTTGGCCGCAGAGGAGTTGTGGACGTTCACGCTGGAGGATGACGGACGGATCCGGGTGGTCTCCACCCGTGGTGTCCGGTTCCGTCGGCGGGACTATGTGGGGCCGTGGATGACGGGCCTG
>NZ_JBGWAB010000445.1:0-221 GCF_041862025.1 Streptomyces sp. AB3(2024) | reverse complement strand
ACGGGCATCCCAAGGACCGGCGCCTGGATTTGAAACAGGTCCAGGCCGGGCTCGCGGTGACCGCCGACGGCGGTATCCCCGTCCACTCCCGGGTCTTCGACGGCGCCGCGGGCCGAGGTCAGCCAGGTCGTCGGAGCGATGAAGGACCTGCGGGCGATGGCCGGCACCAACACCTTTTTGATGGTCGCCGACTCCAAGCTGGTGTCCTACTCCAACATCAC
>NZ_JBGWAB010000444.1:0-222 GCF_041862025.1 Streptomyces sp. AB3(2024) | reverse complement strand
GCCCCGGATCGAGTTCCGCGACCCGCTTGCGACCCCCACCCGGACGCCGAACCCGGCCCAGCGGCTCCTCGCCGGACTCCAGCTCGAACACGCCCTTGCGGACCGTCGTCTGGGTCTGATGCAGGTTCGGGTGACAGGTTGAGTCACGCGGCCTGGAGGGCCGGTGTGGTCATGACGGTCTCGAATTCGACGGGGGTCAGTCGGCCGAGGGCAGCTTGCCGG
>NZ_JBGWAB010000443.1:0-222 GCF_041862025.1 Streptomyces sp. AB3(2024) | reverse complement strand
GTGCCGCCGGCGTTCAGTGGCACCGTGGTGTTCAGTCCGGCCCCGGTGAAGGTGACGGTTCCGGTGGGGGTGCCGCTGCCGGGTGCCACTGCGGTGACGGTGGCGCAGACGGTCACGGTCTGGCCGCATACCGAGGGGTTGGGGTCGACCGTCACCGACACCGTGCTCGACGCCTGGTTGACGGTCACCGGTGCGGTGCCGGTCGATGAGGAGAAGCAGCTG
>NZ_JBGWAB010000442.1:0-223 GCF_041862025.1 Streptomyces sp. AB3(2024) | reverse complement strand
CCCGAGTCCCCGGCAGCCGCACGAACCAGCCGACGCCCGAACACACCCGAAGACCGAACCGCTACCTGGTCCTCACCGGCAACACCACCGGCCAGCACACCGGCCAGCCGGCCCATCGCCCGCTCGTCCCACACCTCGGGAAGGTCCACCAGGCCGCCCCAGCGCTCCGGAACCTCCAGAGCGGCAACCCGGCCCAGACCCCACACCTGCGCCTGAACCGCAG
>NZ_JBGWAB010000441.1:0-223 GCF_041862025.1 Streptomyces sp. AB3(2024) | reverse complement strand
GGTGTGGGCGGCGATGATCAGCCAGGTCCACAGATCGGCGGTGTTGGGGTCTCTAATCTTCGGAACGGTCCAGCCGAGAGTCTGCTTGAAGAGGCGGAAGGTGTGCTCGAGATCGAAGCGCCGAAGGAACGCCTGCCACCGCAGATCGATGTCCTCGCTGGTCATCCCGGTCTTGGAGGACCACAGCCAGACCGGTTTCGGGTCACGATCACCGGGGAGGTGT
>NZ_JBGWAB010000440.1:0-223 GCF_041862025.1 Streptomyces sp. AB3(2024) | reverse complement strand
TCACCGGCCGGGCGCCACTGGCGGCCGTCGTTCCTGAACTCGCCGACGAGCTCCTTCTTCTTGGTGTCCACGCTGATGACCGGCTGGCCGGCATCCCGATGCCCGCGGGCTAGCTCGTTGAGGTAGCGGAACTGTGCGTCCCGGTCGACGTGCTGGCTGCCCTCGAGCGTCTTGACGTTGGCCTGCAGACTGAAGCCTTCCTCTCGCAGCAGATCCGCGACGG
>NZ_JBGWAB010000439.1:0-223 GCF_041862025.1 Streptomyces sp. AB3(2024) | reverse complement strand
ATCCGACAGCCGCTCCACGAGCAGCATGCCGACACCCTCACCCCAGCCCGTACCGTCCGCACCGGCCGCGAAGGCCTTGATCCGGCCGTCCGCGGCCAGACCACGCTGGCGACTGAAGTCGATGTACGCACCCGGCGAGGACATGACGGTCACACCACCGGCCAGGGCGATCGAGCACTCGCCGTTGCGCAGGGCCTGGACGGCCCAGTGCAGGGCGACGAGG
>NZ_JBGWAB010000438.1:0-223 GCF_041862025.1 Streptomyces sp. AB3(2024) | reverse complement strand
GGCACGGTCACGGCCATCTACAACGGGGACACGTGTTTCACCGGTTCGACCGGGACCTTCGAGGTGACGGTCAACCAGGCGGCCAGCACCACCACCGTATCGGTGGACCCCGACCCCTCGGTATGCGGCCAGACCGTGACCGTCTGCGCCACCGTCACCGCAGTGGCACCCGGCAGCGGCACCCCCACCGGAACCGTCACCTTCACCGGGGCCGGACTGAACA
>NZ_JBGWAB010000437.1:0-223 GCF_041862025.1 Streptomyces sp. AB3(2024) | reverse complement strand
GAACTCGGTGATCGCCCGGGCACCGACCGTGCCCGCGATGACCTCCAGCTTCGGAGCGATCGCGTCCGGCGCGCGGGCCAGGCGGTCATCGTTGAGGAGGTCCGGCGTGATACCGAAGACCTCCTCCACCGCCCAGGTGCGGGCCCAGTCCCCGACCCGCACCAGCGGTGCGGGCGAGGTCAGCCGGTTGGCCACCAGCGCCTCGATGACCTGCCCGTGCGTC
>NZ_JBGWAB010000436.1:0-223 GCF_041862025.1 Streptomyces sp. AB3(2024) | reverse complement strand
CTTCGCCGGCATCCACGAGGTCGGCCAGTTCCTGGGCGGCACCCAGCAGTGGAACGGCGGGGCGGTGGCCTCGCAGGAGGTCATCAAGGAGCTGGGCACGAACGGCGGCGGCTACTTCAACGCCAACTCCGCCCACCCCTTCGAGAACCCCACCCCCTTCTCCAACCTCTTCGAGATCTTCCTGATCCTGGTCATCCCCTTCGCCCTCACACGTACGTTCGGC
>NZ_JBGWAB010000435.1:0-223 GCF_041862025.1 Streptomyces sp. AB3(2024) | reverse complement strand
CACACCTCGGCCAGCGACACCATCACCGCGAACAACGCCGGCTGCACCACATCCACCCGGTCAAGCGAAGGCGCACCCTCACTCCCCCGCAGGACATCCACCAACGACCAGCCGGTAAAGGGCTCCAGCGCCTTCGCACACTCTTCCACCCGGGTTGCGAACACCGGCGAGGACTCCAACAGCCCAGCCGCCATCCCCAACCACTGCGAACCCTGACCCGGGA
>NZ_JBGWAB010000434.1:0-223 GCF_041862025.1 Streptomyces sp. AB3(2024) | reverse complement strand
CTCCGCGGCGGTCGGCATGGCCGTGGCGGTGGCCCTGGTACGGGGCTTCGCGCGCTCCCGCACCGGCGAACTGGGCAACTTCTGGGCAGACCTGGTCCGCGGCACCGTCCGGATCCTGCTGCCGATCTCGGTGATCGGCGCGCTGGTCCTGGTCGCCTGCGGAGCGATCCAGAACTTCGCCGGCATCCACGAGGTCGGCCAGTTCCTGGGCGGCACCCAGCAG
>NZ_JBGWAB010000433.1:0-223 GCF_041862025.1 Streptomyces sp. AB3(2024) | reverse complement strand
TGTTTCAAATCCAGGCGCCGGTCCTTGGGATGCCCGTTGCAGGCGATAAGCGGGTACCGCTCGTCCTGGTCCCCGGCAGGGAAGGCGCCGTGGACGGACATGCTGGTCATGTCCCAGTGCAGCCGCGAGACGTCGATCCCGAACTCGGTGATCGCCCGGGCACCGACCGTGCCCGCGATGACCTCCAGCTTCGGAGCGATCGCGTCCGGCGCGCGGGCCAGGC
>NZ_JBGWAB010000432.1:0-223 GCF_041862025.1 Streptomyces sp. AB3(2024) | reverse complement strand
TCGGCCGTCGGGTGCGGTTTCGAGGGCGAGGCGTGAGGTCGCGGGGCCGCCGCCGGTGCCTTCCCAGTTGGCCCAGTTGCCGCTGGGTGCGGTCTGCCAGCGGTGGAAGACACCGTTGGTGTTGGAGGCGAAGACTTCGATGCGGCCGTCGGCGTTGTTGCCGGTGGCGAGTCGGTATCCGCCGCCGCCGAAGTTGGCCCAGGTGGACCACGAGCCGTTCACC
>NZ_JBGWAB010000431.1:0-223 GCF_041862025.1 Streptomyces sp. AB3(2024) | reverse complement strand
CGGAAAGAAAGCCTTCGACAAGCGCCTGCCCAACACCGAACCCAAGCTCCGCGAGCTGTTCGCGAAACTCCAGGCCAAGCACGGAACGGTGCTGGTCGTGGTCGACCAGCCAGCCTCGATCGGAGCCCTGCCGCTGGCGGTGGCCCGGGACATGGGCTGCCCGGTCGCCTACCTTCCGGGGCTGACGATGCGGAGGATCGCCGACCTTTACCCGGGCGAGGCC
>NZ_JBGWAB010000430.1:0-223 GCF_041862025.1 Streptomyces sp. AB3(2024) | reverse complement strand
CAGCCAGAACGCCGTACCGATCCCCGGCATCGACGCGATCACCAGACCCGTCGCCAGCTTCGCCAGCCCCGTCCACGCCTGACCCGCCTTGTCCCACCCGTCCACACCGACCAGGGTGCCCAGGCCACGGATCGTGCCCCAGATCCCGTCGACGATCAGACCGTCCCACACGAACGACTTCGCCCAGTACCCGATCTCCCAGGCCCGGTGCGTCTCCTCCAGC
>NZ_JBGWAB010000429.1:0-223 GCF_041862025.1 Streptomyces sp. AB3(2024) | reverse complement strand
CGACCAGCCACCCATCACCCTCATCCCTAAGGACCAGGTTCACTGGGGCCGGCATCGCGAAGATAAGACCTTACGGCCGTACCCTCAGATACCCAACAACGTGCCAGGCACAATCCCCTCGACTATCACTGTTTTCCACGCCGAAGCAGTACTTACAGGATGTTCTGGAAACCGTGCCAAATAATCAACGTTCCACCCATGAGCTGACCGTGCAGAACATTTG
>NZ_JBGWAB010000428.1:0-223 GCF_041862025.1 Streptomyces sp. AB3(2024) | reverse complement strand
GGTGAACGGCTCGTGGTCCACCTGGGCCAACTTCGGCGGCGGCGGATACCGACTCGCCACCGGCAACAACGCCGACGGCCGCATCGAAGTCTTCGCCTCCAACACCAACGGAGTCTTCCACCGCTGGCAGACCGCACCCAGCGGCAACTGGGCCAACTGGGAAGGCACCGGCGGCGGCCCCGCGACCTCACGCCTCGCCCTCGAAACCGCACCCGACGGCCGA
>NZ_JBGWAB010000427.1:0-223 GCF_041862025.1 Streptomyces sp. AB3(2024) | reverse complement strand
CTGTCGGCGGAGCTGGCGGAGCTGGGCGCCGAGGTGGCGTGGGCGGCCTGTGACGTGGCTGACCGGGAGGCGCTGGCTGCCGTGCTGGCGGGGATTCCGGCCGAGCGTCCGCTGTCGGCGGTCGTGCACACGGCCGGTGTTCTGGATGACGGGGTGCTGGGTTCCCTGACGGCGGAGCGGTTGTCGGCGGTGCTGCGTCCGAAGGTGGACGCGGCGTGGAACC
>NZ_JBGWAB010000426.1:0-223 GCF_041862025.1 Streptomyces sp. AB3(2024) | reverse complement strand
CCGTCGCGGATCTGCTGCGAGAGGAAGGCTTCAGTCTGCAGGCCAACGTCAAGACGCTCGAGGGCAGCCAGCACGTCGACCGGGACGCACAGTTCCGCTACCTCAACGAGCAAGCCCGCGGGCATCGGGATGCCGGCCAGCCGGTCATCAGCGTGGACACCAAGAAGAAGGAGCTCGTCGGCGAGTTCAGGAACGACGGCCGCCAGTGGCGCCCGGCCGGTGA
>NZ_JBGWAB010000425.1:0-223 GCF_041862025.1 Streptomyces sp. AB3(2024) | reverse complement strand
CAGCACCGGATGCCCGTGACGACGCGCGTCCGACAGCCGCTCCACCAGCAGCATGCCCGCGCCCTCGGCCCAACCGGTCCCGTCCGCACCCTCCGCGAAGGACTTGCAACGGCCATCGGTCGCCAGACCGCGCTGGCGGCTGAAGTCGATGAACGTCTCCGGCGTCGCCATGACCGCGACACCGCCGGCCAGTGCCATGTCGCACTCGCCGTTGCGCAGGGCC
>NZ_JBGWAB010000424.1:0-223 GCF_041862025.1 Streptomyces sp. AB3(2024) | reverse complement strand
GGTCCGCGTGGACACGGAGGCCGACTCCATCGCCGCACGACCGACCACCCCGCTCGGAACACCGTTGACCTGGGACGACGTCGCCTGCGTGATGTTCACCTCCGGATCCACAGGACGCCCCAAGGGCATCCTGTCCTCCCACCGCAACCTCGTCTCCACCCTCACCGCCCAGACCTACGCCACCTTCGGCCCCGGCGAGACCTTCCTCCAGTGCTCCCCCGTC
>NZ_JBGWAB010000423.1:0-223 GCF_041862025.1 Streptomyces sp. AB3(2024) | reverse complement strand
GGCCTCGCCCGGGTAAAGGTCGGCGATCCTCCGCATCGTCAGCCCCGGAAGGTAGGCGACCGGGCAGCCCATGTCCCGGGCCACCGCCAGCGGCAGGGCTCCGATCGAGGCCGGCTGGTCGACCACGACCAGCACCGTTCCGTGCTTGGCCTGGAGTTTCGCGAACAGCTCGCGGAGCTTGGGTTCGGTGTTGGGCAGGCGCTTGTCGAAGGCTTTCTTTCCG
>NZ_JBGWAB010000422.1:0-223 GCF_041862025.1 Streptomyces sp. AB3(2024) | reverse complement strand
CGAAGTCGAGTTCGGCTTGGCAGGCGGCGAGTCCACGGCGAGAGAAGCGACGGAGGTTGGTACGGTCCTTGAGGTGGCCGTTGACTGGTTCAACGGTGGCGGCGCGTCGTTCATAGAGCGTTGCACCGTCGGTGGAGGCCAGACGATGGGCCATGCGGGTGCGGGCGTCCGCATCTGGCGGCAGCGGCCCCAGGTCTTCCCCTGGCCTTGGCAGGTTACGGGA
>NZ_JBGWAB010000421.1:0-223 GCF_041862025.1 Streptomyces sp. AB3(2024) | reverse complement strand
GAGCGGCAACCCGGCCCAGACCCCACACCTGCGCCTGAACCGCAGAGACGAGGCGGTCCGAACGGCCCACACTCACCGCACCCCGGGTCAGGCACCACAAGGGCGCCCCCACCCCGGCGTCGCCCATCGCCTGAAGCAGCCCAGCCGTGGGGGCCACCCCGGCGGCCTCGTCCAGCGCCAGCAACGACACCACACCAGCCACGGGGCCGGCCCCGGTCAGCAG
>NZ_JBGWAB010000420.1:0-223 GCF_041862025.1 Streptomyces sp. AB3(2024) | reverse complement strand
CGAGGGCCGCACGGTCTTCGTCTACGCCCACGACTTCCGGATCTTCGGCGGCGCGCTGGGCGAGGCCCACGCCACGAAGATCCACAAGATCATGGACATGGCCATCGCGGCGGGTGCCCCGCTGGTCTCCCTCAACGACGGCGCGGGCGCCCGCATCCAGGAGGGCGTCTCCGCGCTCGCCGGGTACGGCGGCATCTTCCAGCGCAACACCAAGGCCTCGGGC
>NZ_JBGWAB010000419.1:0-223 GCF_041862025.1 Streptomyces sp. AB3(2024) | reverse complement strand
ATGCTGGCGCTGTTGATCTACGCATACGCGGACGGGATACGTTCCTCGCGACAGATCGAGCGGCTGTGCCGGACCGATGTGGCGATGCGTGTGATCTGCGCGCTGCAGGTGCCCGACCACACAGCAATCGCACGATTCCGGCAGATGCATCAGGACTCGGTGCGAGAACTGTTCACGCAGGTGTTGCTGGTCTGCGCGAAGGCCGGGCTCGGCAGGCTGGGCA
>NZ_JBGWAB010000418.1:0-223 GCF_041862025.1 Streptomyces sp. AB3(2024) | reverse complement strand
AGTGGTACCAGGGCCCGCCGACAGAACCCAACATGTGGGCCCCGTACAACGAGCAGGGCAGGGCCGCCTGGCTCGACCTCACCACCCGTGCCTGGCGGGCGCCCACGCCCCAACCGGACCGGACCGGCGCCGAGTACCACCTCGACGGCCGGTTCGTCACGGACATCCCCGGTCTGCACTGCGCAATCGCCGAGGCCCTGCTCGGACCCGGCCGCTACCTCGG
>NZ_JBGWAB010000417.1:0-223 GCF_041862025.1 Streptomyces sp. AB3(2024) | reverse complement strand
CGTTCGCAGCAGCGTAATTACCCTGACCGGCCGCACCGGTCATCCCGCTCATCGAGGAGAACAACACGAACGCGGACAGCTCGATCCCGAGCTCGACGGTCAGCTCGTGCAAGTTCAGCGCGGAGACCGCCTTCGCCCGCAGCACGCTCTCGAACCGCTCAGGAGTCAGCGCCTCCAGCACACCGTCATCCAGCACACCCGCGGTATGCACCACAGCCGTCAG
>NZ_JBGWAB010000416.1:0-223 GCF_041862025.1 Streptomyces sp. AB3(2024) | reverse complement strand
AGCCGCATCCCCGAGGGACAGCGCACCCGAGACGGCAGCAGCGGCGATCTCACCCTGCGAATGCCCCACCACCGCATCCGGCACCACACCCAGCGAACGCCACAGCTCGGCCAGGGAAACCATCACCGCCCACGTCACGGGCTGGACCACATCCACCCGCTCCAGCGAACGCCCCTCCCGCAGTACCTGGACCACGTCGAAGTCCACGAACGGCGCCAGGGCA
>NZ_JBGWAB010000415.1:0-223 GCF_041862025.1 Streptomyces sp. AB3(2024) | reverse complement strand
CTTCGCCCAGTACCCGATCTCCCAGGCCCGGTGCGTCTCCTCCAGCTGCGAACCCCACGGCAGATCCTGCGCCTTGTTCAGGTCCTCGCCCTTGTACCCGTACATGTTCGCGCCGTGCGAACCGTCATCCGCCGTCAACGGCGCCGCACAGTACAACGCACGGATCTTGTTCGCACACGTCCGCTCCGCCGCCCAGAACGCGGACACCGCGGCGTTGACGTCG
>NZ_JBGWAB010000414.1:0-223 GCF_041862025.1 Streptomyces sp. AB3(2024) | reverse complement strand
GGTGTGGGCGGCGATGATCAGCCAGGTCCACAGATCGGCGGTGTTGGGGTCTCTAATCTTCGGAACGGTCCAGCCGAGAGTCTGCTTGAAGAGGCGGAAGGTGTGCTCGAGGTCGAAGCGCCGAAGGAACGCCTGCCACCGCAGATCGATGTCCTCGCTGGTCATCCCGGTCTTGGAGGACCACAGCCAGACCGGTTTCGGGTCACGATCACCGGGGAGGTGT
>NZ_JBGWAB010000413.1:0-223 GCF_041862025.1 Streptomyces sp. AB3(2024) | reverse complement strand
CGAAGTCGAGTTCGGCTTGGCAGGCGGCGAGTCCACGGCGAGAGAAGCGACGGAGGTTGGTACGGTCCTTGAGGTGGCCGTTGACTGGTTCAACGGTGGCGGCGCGTCGTTTATAGAGCGTTGCACCGTCGGTGGAGGCCAGACGATGGGCCATGCGGGTGCGGGCGTCCGCATCTGGCGGCAGCGGCCCCAGGTCTTCCCCTGGCCTTGGCAGGTTACGGGA
>NZ_JBGWAB010000412.1:0-224 GCF_041862025.1 Streptomyces sp. AB3(2024) | reverse complement strand
CACCTCCGGCTACATGCACGAGTACGACAACCGCTACCTGTGGATGTCCCTCAAGAAGATCGTCGGCTCCCACTTCGCCAACTACCGCGAAGCCTGGGAAGCCAACCGCCTCATCGCCAAGGGCAAGATCCACCCCACCCTCTCCAAGGTCTACTCCCTGGAAGACACCGGGCAGGCCGCCTACGACGTCCACCGCAACCTCCACCAGGGCAAGGTCGGCGTCC
>NZ_JBGWAB010000411.1:0-226 GCF_041862025.1 Streptomyces sp. AB3(2024) | reverse complement strand
CGGCACGGACACCATCCCGCCCAGCCCCGCCAGCACCCGGCCGATCGCCTGCGACCGCAGCGCCACCACACGCGCCGCATCCTCCAACGACAAGATCCCCGCCACACACGCGGCCGCGATCTCACCCTGCGAATGCCCGATCACCGCACCCGGCCGGACACCCGCCGCACCCCACACCTCGGCCAGCGACACCATCACCGCGAACAACGCCGGCTGCACCACATCC
>NZ_JBGWAB010000410.1:0-228 GCF_041862025.1 Streptomyces sp. AB3(2024) | reverse complement strand
CTTGTAGCCCTCGGCGTTGCGGTCGATGACCGCGGTCGCGCCCATGGCCCGGCAGATGTCGGCCTTCTCGGGGGAGGAGACGACGCAGATCGGGTTGGCGCCGCCGGCCAGCGCGAACTGGGTGGCGTAGGAGCCGAGGCCGCCGCTGGCGCCCCAGATCAGGACGTTGTCGCCCTGCTTCATCCCGGCGCCGTTGCGGGAGACCAGCTGGCGGTACGCGGTCGAGTT
>NZ_JBGWAB010000409.1:0-230 GCF_041862025.1 Streptomyces sp. AB3(2024) | reverse complement strand
CCCCCGCCACCGTGGCCGCCACGTACTCGCCCAGACTGTGCCCCACCATCGCGGACGGCACCACACCCCAGGCTCGCCACTGCTCCGCCATCGCGTACTGCACCGCGAACAACGCCGGATGCTGCACCCGGGTTTCGTTCAGCCGCTCGGCCGCGCCCTGCGACGGCTCGCCGTAGAGCAGCGCGCGGAGGTCCTCTCCCAGCTCCTCCTGCACCACGCGCGCGCACTGC
>NZ_JBGWAB010000408.1:0-232 GCF_041862025.1 Streptomyces sp. AB3(2024) | reverse complement strand
CGCCTGGTTGACCGTCACCTCGAAGGTCCCGGTCGAACCGGTGAAACACGTGTCCCCGTTGTAGATGGCCGTGACCGTGCCGGTTTCCAGCGTGGTCGTGGTGACGCATGCTGTGCCGCCCGTGTCCAGCGTAAGTGTCACGTTCAGTCCGCCGGGGCCGGTGAAGGTGACGGTTCCGGTGGGGGTGCCGCTGCCGGGTGCCACTGCGGTGACGGTGGCGCAGACGGTCACG
>NZ_JBGWAB010000407.1:0-232 GCF_041862025.1 Streptomyces sp. AB3(2024) | reverse complement strand
CGTCTCGGGTGCGCTGTCCCTCGGGGATGCGGCTCGGGTCGTTGCGCTGCGGGCGCAGGTGATCGGCCGTGAGTTGGCCGGTCTGGGGGGTATGGCGTCGATTCCGTTGCCCCTGAAGGCAGTTGAGGCGCGGTTGGAGGCGTGGGCGGGCCGGTTGGGTGTGGCTGCGGTGAACGGTCCGTCGAGCACGGTCGTGGCCGGGGACGCCGATGCGGTGGCCGCGTTCGTCGCG
>NZ_JBGWAB010000406.1:0-238 GCF_041862025.1 Streptomyces sp. AB3(2024) | reverse complement strand
CGCCGTGAACGGGCCGTCGTCTGTGGTGGTCTCGGGTGAGGTCCAGGCGTTGGAGGAGTTCCTGGCGGCTTGTGAGGCGGACGGGGTCCGTGCGAAGCGGATCGCGGTGGATTACGCCTCGCACTCGGCGCAGGTGGAGTTGCTGCGCGAGGAGCTCGACACGCTGCTCGCGCCGATCGCACCCCGGGACGCGGCGGTTCCGTTCCTGTCGACCGTCACCGGTGAGTGGGTCGAGGGC
>NZ_JBGWAB010000405.1:0-241 GCF_041862025.1 Streptomyces sp. AB3(2024) | reverse complement strand
GGGTGACCCGATCGAGGCGCAGGCGCTGCTGGCGACGTACGGCCAGGAGCGGGCGGAGGGCCAGCCGCTGCTGCTCGGTTCGATCAAGTCGAACATCGGTCACACGCAGGCCGCCGCCGGTGTCGCCGGCGTGATCAAGATGATCATGGCGATGCGGCACGGCGTCCTGCCGAAGACGCTGCACGTGGACGCGCCGTCCTCGCAGATCGACTGGGAGGCGGGCGATGTCCGCCTGCTGACC
>NZ_JBGWAB010000404.1:0-245 GCF_041862025.1 Streptomyces sp. AB3(2024) | reverse complement strand
GCGCCTGCGCCTCGATCGGGTCACCCAGCCGGGTCCCCGTACCGTGCGCCTCCACCGCGTCCACATCCGCGGTCGACAGACCCGCACTGGCCAGCGCCTCGCGGATCACCCGCTGCTGCGACGGACCGTTCGGCGCCGTCAGGCCGTTGCTCGCACCGTCCTGGTTGACCGCCGAACCCCGCACCACCGCCAGCACCGGATGCCCGTGACGACGCGCGTCCGACAGCCGCTCCACCAGCAGCATG
>NZ_JBGWAB010000403.1:0-252 GCF_041862025.1 Streptomyces sp. AB3(2024) | reverse complement strand
AACAACACCGCGAACTTCACGGCGAGTTGGCTACGAGTCTCGTCCGGGATGCGCATACCACAACAACGAGCCCCAGCACGGGAAGCAACACCTTGATTCCCTGCAAGCCCTTAGTTGAGGAACCCGATCTAGTGTCCTGCGCCGGAAGTTCGTGGACAGTTCCGGCATGCCTCGAACCGCCTGATCGGCGGCCGAGACTCGGCACCGGCGGCGCCGCAGATCTACCGATGGATTTCCGGCGCAGGACACTAG
>NZ_JBGWAB010000402.1:0-254 GCF_041862025.1 Streptomyces sp. AB3(2024) | reverse complement strand
CCTCAAGGAGCACGCCGACGTGGTGGAGGCCGTGCTCAAGGGCACGGTGAAGACCAACGAGTGGATCAACGCCAACCCGGACAAGGCCAAGGCCTCCGCCAACGCCAAGCTCGCGGCGGACAGCGGCAAGCCGCTCGACGCCGAGGTCATCGACCCGGCGTGGCAGTCCATCCTCGTCACCGACGACCCGCTCGCGAGCACGCTGAAGACGGAGTCCGACTGGGCGGTCAAGGCCAAGCTCATCGAGCAGCCCG
>NZ_JBGWAB010000401.1:0-255 GCF_041862025.1 Streptomyces sp. AB3(2024) | reverse complement strand
GCGCAGGTGGAGTTGCTGCGCGAGGAGCTCGACACGCTGCTCGCGCCGATCGCACCCCGGGACGCGGCGGTTCCGTTCCTGTCGACCGTCACCGGTGAGTGGGTCGAGGGCCCGGAGCTGGACGGTGGGTACTGGTTCCGCAATCTGCGTCAGACGGTGGAGCTGGAGCGGGCCACGCGGACGCTCCTCGATCAGGGTTTCGGTGTGTTCATCGAGTCCAGCCCGCATCCCGTGCTGACCGTGGGCCTGCAGGAG
>NZ_JBGWAB010000400.1:0-255 GCF_041862025.1 Streptomyces sp. AB3(2024) | reverse complement strand
GTGTTTGCGGGGCGGTTGCGGGAGTGTGCCGATGCCCTGGCGCCGTTCGTGGACTTCGACGTGGTCCAGGTACTGCGGGAGGGGCGTTCGCTGGAGCGGGTGGATGTGGTCCAGCCCGTGACGTGGGCGGTGATGGTTTCCCTCGCCGAGCTGTGGCGTTCGCTGGGTGTGGTGCCGGATGCGGTGGTGGGGCATTCGCAGGGTGAGATCGCCGCTGCTGCCGTCTCGGGTGCGCTGTCCCTCGGGGATGCGGCT
>NZ_JBGWAB010000399.1:0-255 GCF_041862025.1 Streptomyces sp. AB3(2024) | reverse complement strand
GCCGAGCTGTGGCGTTCGCTGGGTGTGGTGCCGGATGCGGTGGTGGGGCATTCGCAGGGTGAGATCGCCGCTGCTGCCGTCTCGGGTGCGCTGTCCCTCGGGGATGCGGCTCGGGTGGTGGCGTTGCGTGCGCAGGTGATCGGCCGTGAGTTGGCCGGTCTGGGGGGTATGGCGTCGATTCCGTTGCCGTTGGCGGTTGTTGAGGCGCGGTTGGAGGCGTGGGCGGGCCGGTTGGGTGTGGCTGCGGTGAACGGT
>NZ_JBGWAB010000398.1:0-255 GCF_041862025.1 Streptomyces sp. AB3(2024) | reverse complement strand
CCCGAGTCCCCGGCAGCCGCACGAACCAGCCGACGCCCGAACACACCCGAAGACCGAACCGCTACCTGGTCCTCACCGGCAACACCACCGGCCAGCACACCGGCCAGCCGGGCCATCACCCGCTCGTCCCACACCTCCGGAAGATCCACCAGGCCGCCCCAGCGCTCCGGAACCTCCAGAGCGGCAACCCGGCCCAGACCCCACACCTGCGCCTGAACCGCAGAGACGAGGCGGTCCGAACGGCCCACACTCACC
>NZ_JBGWAB010000397.1:0-255 GCF_041862025.1 Streptomyces sp. AB3(2024) | reverse complement strand
TGCTGTGCCGCCGGCGTTCAGTGGCACCGTGGTGTTCAGTCCGGCCCCGGTGAAGGTGACGGTTCCGGTGGGGGTGCCGCTGCCGGGTGCCACTGCGGTGACGGTGGCGCACACCGTCACGGTCTGGCCGCATACCGAGGGGTTGGGGTCCACCGATACGGTGGTGGTGCTGGCCGCCTGGTTGACCGTCACCTCGAAGGTCCCGGTCGAACCGGTGAAACACGTGTCCCCGTTGTAGATGGCCGTGACCGTGCC
>NZ_JBGWAB010000396.1:0-255 GCF_041862025.1 Streptomyces sp. AB3(2024) | reverse complement strand
CTCCTGCAGGCCCACGGTCAGCACGGGATGCGGGCTGGACTCGATGAACACACCGAAACCCTGATCGAGGAGCGTCCGCGTGGCCCGCTCCAGCTCCACCGTCTGACGCAGGTTACGGAACCAGTACCCACCATCCAGCTCGGGGCCCTCGACCCACTCACCGGTGACGGTCGACAGGAACGGAACCGCCGCGTCCCGGGGTGCGATCGGGGCGAGCAGCGTGTCGAGCTCCTCGCGCAGCAACTCCACCTGCGC
>NZ_JBGWAB010000395.1:0-256 GCF_041862025.1 Streptomyces sp. AB3(2024) | reverse complement strand
CGTCCGCCTCACAAGCCGCCAGGAACTCCTCCAACGCCTGGACCTCACCCGAGACCACCACAGACGACGGCCCGTTCACGGCGGCGACGGAGATCCGCTCCTCACCCCACGGAGCGATCCGCTCACGCACCTCGGCAGCGGCCAGCGGCACGGACACCATCCCGCCCAGCCCCGCCAGCACCCGGCCGATCGCCTGCGACCGCAGCGCCACCACACGCGCCGCATCCTCCAACGACAAGATCCCCGCCACACACGC
>NZ_JBGWAB010000394.1:0-256 GCF_041862025.1 Streptomyces sp. AB3(2024) | reverse complement strand
GAGCTGCATCTGGCCGGAGCCGAACAGCTCACCGACGACCTTCATGCCCTCCAGGAGGGTGTCGTTGACGATCTCCAGGGCGGGCCGTGTCTGCAGGGCTTCGTCGAGGTCGGCCTCCAGGCCGTTCTTCTCCCCGTCGATGATCCGGCGCTGGAGGCGTTCGTCCAGCGGCAGCGCCAGGAGTTCCTCGGCCCGGCCGGCCTTGAGGGACTTGGTGTTGACACCCTCGAAGAGGGCCATCAGCTTCTGCAGCGGG
>NZ_JBGWAB010000393.1:0-256 GCF_041862025.1 Streptomyces sp. AB3(2024) | reverse complement strand
GAGCTGCATCTGGCCGGAGCCGAACAGCTCACCGACGACCTTCATGCCCTCCAGGAGGGTGTCGTTGACGATCTCCAGGGCGGGCCGTGTCTGCAGGGCTTCGTCGAGGTCCGCCTCCAGGCCGTTCTTCTCCCCGTCGATGATGCGGCGCTGGAGGCGTTCGTCCAGCGGCAGCGCCAGGAGTTCCTCGGCCCGGCCGGCCTTGAGGGACTTGGTGTTGACACCCTCGAAGAGGGCCATCAGCTTCTGCAGCGGG
>NZ_JBGWAB010000392.1:0-257 GCF_041862025.1 Streptomyces sp. AB3(2024) | reverse complement strand
GAGGCCGAGGCGCAGGAGCTCGCGGAGGCGGCGGGCTGTGTGGTCGCGGCGGTGAACAGCCCGGCCCAGACCGTACTGTCCGGGTCCGAGGAGTCCGTCGAGCGGGCCGCGAACACCATGGACGAGCGGGGAATCCGACATCGCCGACTGGCGACTTCGCATGCGTTCCACTCGCCGCTGATGGAACCGATGCTGGAGGAGTTCGAGCGTCGGGTGGCACAGGTGGACACGCGGGCGCCCCGCATTCCCTTCGCCTC
>NZ_JBGWAB010000391.1:0-257 GCF_041862025.1 Streptomyces sp. AB3(2024) | reverse complement strand
GAGGCCGAGGCGCAGGAGCTCGCGGAGGCGGCGGGCTGTGTGGTCGCGGCGGTGAACAGCCCGGCCCAGACCGTACTGTCCGGGTCCGAGGAGTCCGTCGAGCGGGCCGCGCAGATCTTGGACGGGCGTGGAGTCCGCCATCACGCACTGGCGACTTCGCATGCGTTCCACTCGCCGCTGATGGAACCGATGCTGGAGGAGTTCGAGCGTCGGGTGGCACAGGTGGACACGCGGGCGCCCCGCATTCCCTTCGCCTC
>NZ_JBGWAB010000390.1:0-259 GCF_041862025.1 Streptomyces sp. AB3(2024) | reverse complement strand
GGTCACCGTCACCTACAGCGGGAACACCTGCTTCCTGCCGTCGACGGGCTCACTCGACGTGACCGTCAACCAGGCGTCGAGCACGGTGTCGGTGACGGTGGACCCCAACCCGTCGGTATGCGGCCAGACCGTGACCGTCTGCGCCACCGTCACCGCAGTGGCACCCGGCAGCGGCACCCCCACCGGAACCGTCACCTTCACCGGCCCCGGCGGACTGAACCAGACCGTCACCCTGGACACGGGCGGCACAGCATGCGTC
>NZ_JBGWAB010000389.1:0-263 GCF_041862025.1 Streptomyces sp. AB3(2024) | reverse complement strand
AACGTGACACTTACGCTGGACACAGGCGGCACGGCATGCCTGACCACCAGCAGCCTCACCAGCGGCACGTACTCGGCCGCCTACAACGGCGACTCCTGCTTCGCGGGCGCGGACGCCCCCTTCGAGGTGACGGCCAACCAGGCGGCCAGCACCACCACCGTGTCGGTGGACCCCAACCCCTCGGTGTGCGGCGAGACCGTGACGGTGTGCGCCACCGTCACCGCAGTGGCACCCGGCAGCGGCACCCCCACCGGAACCGTCAC
>NZ_JBGWAB010000388.1:0-269 GCF_041862025.1 Streptomyces sp. AB3(2024) | reverse complement strand
TCGAGCGCGAGATCCTGCGCCGGGCGGCCGCGTATTTCGCTCGGGAGGTGAAGTGAGCCCTCGCCGCTGGGACTTCATCTCCGACCACCGAGGTTGTTGCGTTTTGATGAGGTGACCCGGTTGTTGTGGGCTGGTGGCGGCCGTGTTGGATGGCGCTATGGCGAAGGGTTTCCGGAAGGTGGATCGTGACCAGCAGTTCCTGCTCCCGGTGGACATGCGGGAGTGGCTGCCCGACGATCATGTGGTCTGGGTACTGCTCGAGGTAGTCG
>NZ_JBGWAB010000387.1:0-272 GCF_041862025.1 Streptomyces sp. AB3(2024) | reverse complement strand
TCCCGGGTCAGGGTTCGCAGTGGTTGGGGATGGCGGCTGGGCTGTTGGAGTCCTCGCCGGTGTTCGCAACCCGGGTGGAAGAGTGTGCGAAGGCGCTGGAGCCCTTTACCGACTGGTCGTTGGTGGATGTCCTGCGGGGGAGTGAGGGTGCGCCTTCGCTTGACCGGGTGGATGTGGTGCAGCCGGCGTTGTTCGCGGTGATGGTGTCGCTGGCCGAGGTGTGGGGTGCGGCGGGTGTCCGGCCGGGTGCGGTGATCGGGCATTCGCAGGGT
>NZ_JBGWAB010000386.1:0-280 GCF_041862025.1 Streptomyces sp. AB3(2024) | reverse complement strand
GTCGTCCCAGCGGGCCTCCAGCATCGCCTCACGGAACTTCTTCGACCCGTTCGCGTTCGTCCGCTCACCGATCGCCATGTACGCGGTGTCCTGCCGGAACGGCACCGTCTGGTACAGCGAGGACGCACCCGCCTCCGGCCGGGGTTCACGGACGGCCGGGCTCAGGTCACGGACCCGCTCCACCACCTGGCGCAGGTGCTCCGGCGTCGTACCGCAGCAGCCGCCCACCAGCGAGAGCCCGTACTCGCGGACGAAGGTCTCCTGGGCGTCGGCGAGCTCG
>NZ_JBGWAB010000385.1:0-283 GCF_041862025.1 Streptomyces sp. AB3(2024) | reverse complement strand
CCAACCCGTAAGGGAGGGAGCTGTCGAAGGTGGGACTGGCGATTGGGACGAAGTCGTAACAAGGTAGCCGTACCGGAAGGTGCGGCTGGATCACCTCCTTTCTAAGGAGCATATAGCCGACTGCGATCGAATGAATCGCACGGTTGCTCATGGGTGGAACGTTGATTATTTGGCACGGTCTTCCGAATGGAATCACGAGTACTGCTTCGGCGTGGAAAGTGAGTCACTGACGGGGATCGTGCCTGGCACGTTGTTGGGTATCTGAGGGTACGGCCGTAAGGTC
>NZ_JBGWAB010000384.1:0-283 GCF_041862025.1 Streptomyces sp. AB3(2024) | reverse complement strand
GCAGCGCCTGCTCCTGGAGACCACCTGGGAGGCGTTCGAGCGGGCCGGGATCGATCCGGCGGCCGTGCGCGGCAGTCAGGCCGGTGTCTTCGTCGGCACCAACGGCCAGGATTACGACGGCACGTTCCAGGTCATCCCGGAGGGCATCGAGGGCTTCCTCGGTACGGGCAATGCGGCGAGTGTCGTTTCCGGTCGCCTGTCCTACGCCTTCGGGCTGGAGGGTCCGGCCGTCACCGTCGACACGGCTTGCTCGGCTTCCCTCGTCGCCCTGCACTGGGCCGTC
>NZ_JBGWAB010000383.1:0-283 GCF_041862025.1 Streptomyces sp. AB3(2024) | reverse complement strand
GTCTACGCGGCCCTGGACCCTGAGCGGGCCCAGGCCGTGGACTGGGTGCCCGAGCGGGATGAGAGGAAACCGGAGGCGGAACGGGAGACATACCGGGTCCTGGAGGACACCACCACCCACCGCGGCACGCTCGTCTGGAAGGCCGGCGCCGGCATCCGCCACCTCGACGAACCACCCTGCGGATCGGAAACGTCACCGACCCGCCAACCGTCCATATCAACCGCGGCGTCCAACTCCACCTCCTCGATCTCCTCGACACCGACATCGGACAAACCCGATGGCC
>NZ_JBGWAB010000382.1:0-289 GCF_041862025.1 Streptomyces sp. AB3(2024) | reverse complement strand
GTTCGACTCGCTCACGGCCGTCGAGCTGCGCAACCGGCTCGGCGCCGTCACCGGTGTGACCCTGCCGGCGACGCTGATCTTCGACTACCCGACGGCCTCCGCCCTCACCGCCTTCCTCCGCGACGAACTCCTCGGGACCCAGGCCGAGATCGCCGGACCCGTCGCCGTTGCGACCGATGACGACCCGATCGCGATCGTGGCGATGAGCTGCCGCTTCCCGGGTGGTGTGCGGACGCCGGAGGACCTGTGGCGTCTGCTGTCCGAGGGCGGTGACGCCATCGGTGAGTTC
>NZ_JBGWAB010000381.1:0-289 GCF_041862025.1 Streptomyces sp. AB3(2024) | reverse complement strand
GTTCGGTGTGAGCGGGACGAACGCGCACGTGATCCTGGAGCAGGCTCCGGTCCGGGTGGAGGAGCCGGCGGGGGAGGCGCGTGAGCTGCCCGTCGTCCCGCTGGTGGTGACCGCCCGCTCCGAAACCGCCCTCCACGCCCAGGCCGAACGCCTGCGGGCCCACATGGAGCGGGAGCCCGCGCCGCGTCCGCTGGACGTGGCGTGGAGCCTGGTCACGGGCCGTTCGATGCTGGAACACCGCCGGGTGGTCCTCGGCGGTACGACCGTCGAGGGTGTGGCGGGGTCGTTC
>NZ_JBGWAB010000380.1:0-292 GCF_041862025.1 Streptomyces sp. AB3(2024) | reverse complement strand
GCGGTCGGCGCAGTCGGAGAACCCGGGGCGGATCGTCCTGGTGGACGTGGATGCCGATGCCGAGGTGGAGCAGGCGCTCTCCTCCGCGCTGGCGTCGGGTGAGTCCGAGGTGGCGGTGCGCGGTGGTTCGGTGCTGGTGCCGAGGCTGGCGCGGGCTGCGGTCGCGGCTGATGACGCGGCCCCTGCGTGGGATGCCGGGGGCACGGTCCTGGTCACGGGTGCGAGCGGTTCGCTGGGTGGCTTGTTCGCCCGGCATCTGGTGGCCGAGCACGGGGTGCGTCACCTGCTGTTG
>NZ_JBGWAB010000379.1:0-293 GCF_041862025.1 Streptomyces sp. AB3(2024) | reverse complement strand
GGCAACGGAATCGACGCCATACCCCCCAGACCGGCCAACTCACGGCCGATCACCTGCGCCCGCAGCGCAACGACCCGAGCCGCATCCCCGAGGGACAGCGCACCCGAGACGGCAGCAGCGGCGATCTCACCCTGCGAATGCCCGACGACGGCATCCGGCACCAGTCCGAGGGAACGCCACACCTCGGCGAGGGAAACCATCACCGCCCACGTCACGGGCTGGACCACATCCACCCGCTCCAGCGAACGCCCCTCCCGCAGTACCTGGACCACGTCGAAGTCCACGAACGGCGC
>NZ_JBGWAB010000378.1:0-308 GCF_041862025.1 Streptomyces sp. AB3(2024) | reverse complement strand
CTAGGGTCTGTGTGATGTCGTGATCAGTCGGCGGTCTTCAGGAGGTCGTCGATTCAGATCATTGCGGCGCGGAGGTGAACGCCTGCGAGGTAGCTCTCGGGGGACTTGTCGTAGCGCACGACGCCGTCGGTCGCGCCCTCGACGTACCTCCGAGGACCGCCACGCCCCGTCCCCCGAGCCCGGCGTCCAGCCCCCTGCGCTCGGCCCTGCGGGCACGCGCGCGCCCGCCGCCACCTCGACGCACACATCACACGGCCCTTGTGCGACGAACACCCACATCACATTTCTGCAACTGTTCAGAAGGTTCC
>NZ_JBGWAB010000377.1:0-310 GCF_041862025.1 Streptomyces sp. AB3(2024) | reverse complement strand
GCGCGTCATCCGCGCCGCCCTCGCCAGCGCCGGCCTGTCGGCCGCCGAGGTGGACGCCGTCGAGGCGCACGGCACCGGCACCACCCTCGGCGACCCGATCGAGGCCCAGGCGCTCCTGGCGACGTACGGCCAGGAGCGGTCGGCCCACGAGCCGCTGCTGCTCGGTTCGATCAAGTCGAACATCGGGCACACGCAGGCCGCTGCCGGTGTGGCCGGCGTCATGAAGATGGTGCTGGCGATGCAGCACGGGGTGCTTCCGCAGACCCTGCACGTGGACGAGCCCACCCCGCACGTCGACTGGACGGCGGGC
>NZ_JBGWAB010000376.1:0-316 GCF_041862025.1 Streptomyces sp. AB3(2024) | reverse complement strand
GGCCGACTTGTCGCGCCACAGGGCCCAGCCCACGCCGAGTGGCGCCATGCCGTACTTGTGGCCGGAGGCATTGATGGAGGCGACTCGGGACAGGCGGAAGTCCCAGGCCAGATCGGGGTGGAGGAAGGACGCGATGAATCCGCCGGAAGCCGCGTCGACGTGCAACGGGACGTCGAGTCCCGTCTCCCCCTGCAGGCGGTCGAGCTCGGCCGCGAACTCCGCGACCGGCTCGTAGGTGCAGGTGTAGGTGACGCCGAGGATCGCGACGACGCCGATGGTGTTCTCGTCGACGTACTCGCGCAGCTGGTGCGGCAGC
>NZ_JBGWAB010000375.1:0-321 GCF_041862025.1 Streptomyces sp. AB3(2024) | reverse complement strand
TCGGGGCGGCCGGTTGCGGCGGTGGAGTCGCTGACGTTGCGTCCGGCTTCTGCCGAGCAGGTCAACGCGGCGGGTGCCGCTCACGTGGAGTCGCTGTTCCGCGTGGAGTGGGTGCCTGCCGAGGCCGGTGCGCCGGTGGAGGCGGCAGACCTTCGCTGGGCGGTGCTGGGCCGGGACGAGTTCGGTCTGGGTACCACGGATGCGCAGGTCACCGAGTACGCCGATGTCGATGCCCTTGTGGTGGCGTTGGAGGCGGGTGAGCCGGTTCCGGACGCGGTGTTTGTTGCTCCGTCTGTCGGGGTGTCGGCTGAGGGTGTCGTG
>NZ_JBGWAB010000374.1:0-321 GCF_041862025.1 Streptomyces sp. AB3(2024) | reverse complement strand
CACGACACCCTCAGCCGACACCCCGACAGACGGAGCAACAAACACCGCGTCCGGAACCGGCTCACCCGCCTCCAACGCCACCACAAGGGCATCGACATCGGCGTACTCGGTTACCTGGACGAGGCCCGTGCTTCCAAGGCCCATCTCGTCCCGGCCCAGTACCGCCCATCGCAGCTCCCCGACGGGAGCCTCCTGCGGGGCCACAGCCGTCCACTCCACGCGGAACAGCGACTCCACGTGAGCGGCACCCGCCGCGTTGACCTGCTCGGCAGAAGCCGGACGCAACGTCAGCGACTCCACCGCCGCAACCGGCCGCCCCGA
>NZ_JBGWAB010000373.1:0-326 GCF_041862025.1 Streptomyces sp. AB3(2024) | reverse complement strand
GCCTGGGCCTCGATCGGGTCGCCGAGGGTGGTGCCGGTGCCGTGCGCCTCGACGGCGTCCACCTCGGCGGCCGACAGGCCGGCGCTGGCGAGGGCGGCGCGGATGACGCGCTGCTGGGACGGCCCGTTGGGTGCCGTCAGACCGTTGCTGGCACCGTCCTGGTTGATCGCCGAGCCGCGGATCACCGCGAGGACCGGGTGCCCGTTGCGGCGGGCATCCGACAGCCGCTCCACGAGCAGCATGCCGACACCCTCACCCCAGCCCGTACCGTCCGCACCGGCCGCGAAGGCCTTGATCCGGCCGTCCGCGGCCAGACCACGCTGGCG
>NZ_JBGWAB010000372.1:0-328 GCF_041862025.1 Streptomyces sp. AB3(2024) | reverse complement strand
ATGCGGTGGGCTGTTCGACCACCGGCTCCAGCGAGGCCGCCATGCTCTGCGGCCTCGCCCTGAAGTGGCGCTGGCGCGACCGGCGGCGTGCCGCCGGCCTGTCCACCGACCGCCCGAACCTGGTGTGCGGGCCGGTGCAGGTGTGCTGGGAGAAGTTCGCCCGGTACTTCGACGTGGAGCTGCGGCAGGTCCCGGTGGAGCCGGGGGCTACCGGCCTGCTGCCGCACCAGCTGCGCGAGTACGTCGACGAGAACACCATCGGCGTCGTCGCGATCCTCGGCGTCACCTACACCTGCACCTACGAGCCGGTCGCGGAGTTCGCGGCCGA
>NZ_JBGWAB010000371.1:0-331 GCF_041862025.1 Streptomyces sp. AB3(2024) | reverse complement strand
GGACGCGGCCCGGTTCGGGCTGCACCCGGCACTGCTCGACGCGGGACTCCACGCCATCGGCCACGGCGACCCGTCCGGGCAGGCCGCTTCGGGTGCGCTGCTGCCGTTCTCGTGGGCCGGTGTCTCTCTGTATGCGGTGGGTGCTTCGGCGCTGCGGATGCGGTTGGCGCCGACGGGTGCGGGTGATCAGAGTGCGCTGGCGTTGTGGGTGGCGGACGGGTCGGGGCGGCCGGTTGCGGCGGTGGAGTCGCTGACGTTGCGTCCGGCTTCTGCCGAGCAGGTCAACGCGGCGGGTGCCGCTCACGTGGAGTCGCTGTTCCGCGTGGAGTGG
>NZ_JBGWAB010000370.1:0-335 GCF_041862025.1 Streptomyces sp. AB3(2024) | reverse complement strand
CCGCGGCCGATGCCGCAGACGGTGCGGTTGCCGTACATGTCGTTGAGGGTGGCGAAGGTGGAGGCGGTGACCTCCCAGGTGCGGGTGCCCGGGTTGGTGACCATCGGACCGATGTGGAGCTTCTGCGTGTTGGCGAGGATCTGGCTGTAGATGACGAACGGCTCCTGCCACAGCACGGCGGAGTCGAAGGTCCAGCCGTAGCGGAAGCCGTTGCGTTCGGCACGCTTCATCAGGCTGATGACCTGGGAGGCGGGCGGGTCGGTCTGCAGGACGAGGCCGAAGTCCATGCGTCGCTCCTTGCTGGGGAGTGCGGGCGCCGGGGCGTGCGGGCCCCG
>NZ_JBGWAB010000369.1:0-338 GCF_041862025.1 Streptomyces sp. AB3(2024) | reverse complement strand
GGCGAGGGCGGAGAGCACCCCGTCCGGACCGAGTTCGAGGTACGTCGTGACGCCCGCGGCCTCCAGGACACGGATGCCGTCCAGGAAACGGACCGCCTCACGGACGTGCCGCACCCAGAACTCGGCCGAGCCCATCTCGTCCGAGACCAGGGCACCGGTCAGGTTCGACACGACCGGAATACGCGGGGCGGCGAAGGTGAGGCCCTCCGCCACCTTGCGGAAGTCAGCCAGCATCCCGTCCATGTGCGGCGAGTGGAACGCGTGGCTGACCGTCAGCCGCTTGGTCTTGCGGTCCGGGAAGGCCTCGGCCACCTTGACCGCCGCATCCTCGTCACCCG
>NZ_JBGWAB010000368.1:0-357 GCF_041862025.1 Streptomyces sp. AB3(2024) | reverse complement strand
AGACGACGGTCCGCAAGGGCGTGTTCGAGCTGGAGTCCGGCGAGGAGCCGCTGGGCCGGGTTCGGCGTCCGGGTGGGGGTCGCAAGCGGGTCGCGGAACTCGATCCGGGGCTGCGGCCGGCTTTGCTGGCTCTGGTCGAGCCGGATGTGCGGGGTGATCCGATGTCGCCGCTGCGATGGACGGTGAAGTCGACCCGCGCACTCGCGAGGGAACTGACCCGGGCCGGGCACCGGGTCAGCGCGGACACCGTCGCGGATCTGCTGCGAGAGGAAGGCTTCAGTCTGCAGGCCAACGTCAAGACGCTCGAGGGCAGCCAGCACGTCGACCGGGACGCACAGTTCCGCTACCTCAACGAGC
>NZ_JBGWAB010000367.1:0-363 GCF_041862025.1 Streptomyces sp. AB3(2024) | reverse complement strand
GAGAACGGCAGCAGCGCACCCGAAGCGGCCTGCCCGGACGGGTCGCCGTGGCCGATGGCGTGGAGTCCCGCGTCGAGCAGTGCCGGGTGCAGCCCGAACCGGGCCGCGTCCCGACGCCCGTCCTCCGGCAGCAGTACCTCCGTGAACAGGTCGTCTCCGCGCCTCCAGGCGGCCTTCAGTCCCTGGAACAGCGGCCCGTAGGAGACACCGCCCTCCGCCAGCTCCGCGTAGAGCCCACTGACGTCGACCGGCACCGCGTCCACCGGCGGCCACACCGCCAGCTCACCGAACTCCGCCGCAGCCTCAGAACGCGCACCACTGGCCAGCACACCCGACCCGTGACGCGTCCACAACTCCTCCCCC
>NZ_JBGWAB010000366.1:0-363 GCF_041862025.1 Streptomyces sp. AB3(2024) | reverse complement strand
GAGAACGGCAGCAGCGCACCCGAAGCGGCCTGCCCGGACGGGTCGCCGTGGCCGATGGCGTGGAGTCCCGCGTCGAGCAGTGCCGGGTGCAGCCCGAACCGGGCCGCGTCCTGGTGACCCTCCTCGGGGAGCGCCACCTCGGTGAACAGGTCGTCGCCGCGCCGCCATGCGCTCTTCAGTCCCTGGAACAGCGGACCGTAGGCCATGCCGTCCCCGGCGAGTTCCGCGTAGAGCCCACTGACGTCGACCGGTACCGCGTCCACCGGCGGCCACACCGCCAGCTCACCGAACTCCGCCGCAGCCTCAGAACGCGCACCACTGGCCAGCACACCCGACCCGTGACGCGTCCACAACTCCTCCCCC
>NZ_JBGWAB010000365.1:0-371 GCF_041862025.1 Streptomyces sp. AB3(2024) | reverse complement strand
CCGTGCGAACCGTCATCCGCCGTCAACGGCGCCGCACAGTACAACGCACGGATCTTGTTCGCACACGTCCGCTCCGCCGCCCAGAACGCGGACACCGCGGCGTTGACGTCGTGGATCAGATCATTGTTCTCATCGATCTTGTCCCCGTCGTCCTTCCAGTGCTTGTCACCACTGATCTTGCTGCTGAAGGTGGTCGCCTTCGCCTGCAACTCCTTCAGCCGCGCCACGATCGGCCGCGCCTCGGTGATGTACTCACCCAGCGCCGTCGCCGCCGACTCCAGCTGATCGGCGAAGAAATCACTGTCCGTCTTCACCGGCTTCGTCGTCGCGAACAACTGCGCCGCCTCCGGCGCCGAGTAGAACGCCGACAG
>NZ_JBGWAB010000364.1:0-377 GCF_041862025.1 Streptomyces sp. AB3(2024) | reverse complement strand
GCGGCTGAAGTCGATGAACGTCTCCGGCGTCGCCATGACCGCGACACCGCCGGCCAGTGCCATGTCGCACTCGCCGTTGCGCAGGGCCTGAATCGCCCAGTGCAGCGCGACAAGGGAGGACGAGCAGGCCGTGTCGACCGTGACCGCCGGACCCTCCAGGCCGAACGCGTACGAAACGCGGCCCGAGGCGATGCTGCCGGAGATACCAGTGCCGAGGTATCCCTCGACGCCCTCGGGCAGCACTTCGCCGTTGCCGTAGCCGGTCGCGTAGTCGTGGTACATGACGCCGGCGAAGACGCCGGTCCGGCTGCCCCGCAGAACGGCCGGGTCGATGCCCGCTCGCTCGAAGGCCTCCCACGAGGTCTCCAGCAGCAGCC
>NZ_JBGWAB010000363.1:0-377 GCF_041862025.1 Streptomyces sp. AB3(2024) | reverse complement strand
CCGAAGACCTCCTCCACCGCCCAGGTGCGGGCCCAGTCCCCGACCCGCACCAGCGGTGCGGGCGAGGTCAGCCGGTTGGCCACCAGCGCCTCGATGACCTGCCCGTGCGTCAGATGCGCGCTCGCACCGCCCGGACACACCTCATCGACGACCCCGGCCACATCCAGCCGGCGCAGAAACTCGGCAGCGACAGGCAGAGCGCCCAGACGCTTTTCCACCACCGACGTCACCACAACTTCAAGGCGCTGACGCGCAGATCGTGGCCGCGGGGACCGGGAAGTCATCGACACATCCGGACCAACGCCACACGACCGGTCCGGGACACTCCCGGACCGGTCACACCATACGAATCAGCGACCCGCGAAGTACGGGACTAG
>NZ_JBGWAB010000362.1:0-380 GCF_041862025.1 Streptomyces sp. AB3(2024) | reverse complement strand
GGTGCCCCGCTGGTCTCCCTCAACGACGGCGCGGGCGCCCGCATCCAGGAGGGCGTCTCCGCGCTCGCCGGGTACGGCGGCATCTTCCAGCGCAACACCAAGGCCTCGGGCGTCATCCCGCAGATCTCGGTCATGCTCGGCCCCTGCGCCGGCGGCGCCGCGTACTCCCCGGCGCTCACGGACTTCGTCTTCATGGTCCGCGACACCTCGCAGATGTTCATCACCGGCCCGGACGTGGTCCGCGCGGTGACCGGCGAGGAGATCACCCAGAACGGCCTCGGCGGCGCGGACGTGCACGCCGAGACCTCGGGCGTCGCGCACTTCGCGTACGACGACGAGGAGACCTGCATCTCCGAGGTCCGCTACCTCATCACGATGCT
>NZ_JBGWAB010000361.1:0-382 GCF_041862025.1 Streptomyces sp. AB3(2024) | reverse complement strand
GGGGCGTGGGCGCCCGCCAGGCACGGGTGGTGAGGTCGAGCCAGGCGGCCCTGCCCTGCTCGTTGTACGGGGCCCACATGTTGGGTTCTGTCGGCGGGCCCTGGTACCACTTCTCCCAGATCGGGCGGACCGCCGGCGGTGGTCGATCGGCGCCGCCGTCGGTGAGGGTGATGTCTTCCAGCCCATTGCCGAGCACGGACGGGCGCGCTCCGTTGATGGCCAGGCCCACGGTGCGGGAGGCCATGACGGTGCCATGGCGGTCCAGTACCAGGAGATCGGCCCGGTCGTGTGTCCACCGGCGTGGTCGTTGCGTCCCTATGAGCAGTGGCTCCGTGGCTTCGCAGCCGATCAGCTCCATCGGGACGGGGGCCGGGTCCGCTCG
>NZ_JBGWAB010000360.1:0-383 GCF_041862025.1 Streptomyces sp. AB3(2024) | reverse complement strand
GACGACCCGATCGCGATCGTGGCGATGAGCTGCCGCTTCCCGGGTGGTGTGCGGACGCCGGAGGACCTGTGGCGTCTGCTGTCCGAGGGCGGTGACGCCATCGGTGAGTTCCCGGCCGATCGTGGTTGGGACCTGGAGCGGCTCTACAACCCGGATCCCGACCAGCAGGGCACGTTCTACGCCCGTGAGGGCGGGTTCATCTACGACGTCGCCGACTTCGACGCCGACTTCTTCGGGATCTCGCCGCGCGAGGCCCTGGCCATGGACCCGCAGCAGCGCCTGCTCCTGGAGACCACCTGGGAGGCGTTCGAGCGGGCCGGGATCGATCCGGCGGCCGTGCGCGGCAGTCAGGCCGGTGTCTTCGTCGGCACCAACGGCCAGGA
>NZ_JBGWAB010000359.1:0-387 GCF_041862025.1 Streptomyces sp. AB3(2024) | reverse complement strand
GTGTCCAGCGTAAGTGTCACGTTCAGTCCGCCGGGGCCGGTGAAGGTGACGGTTCCGGTGGGGGTGCCGCTGCCGGGTGCCACTGCGGTGACGGTGGCGCAGACGGTCACGGTCTCGCCGCATACCGACGGGTTGGGGTCCACCGACACCGACACCGCGCTCGACGCCTGACCGATGGTCACCACTGCGGTGCCGGTCGATGAGGAGAGGCATCCGTCGCCGTTGTAGACGGCCGTGACCGTGCCGGTCTCCAGCGTGGTCGTGGTGACGCATGCCGTGCCGCCGGCGTTCAGTGGCACCGTGGTGTTCAGTCCGGCCCCGGTGAAGGTGACGGTTCCGGTGGGGGTGCCGCTGCCGGGTGCCACTGCGGTGACGGTGGCGCAGACG
>NZ_JBGWAB010000358.1:0-389 GCF_041862025.1 Streptomyces sp. AB3(2024) | reverse complement strand
TGGGGCGCGGTCGGGTATGCCGGTGGTGCCGTGGGTGCTGTCGGGTAAGAGTGCGGGGGCGTTGCGGGCGCAGGCGGAGCGGTTGGCGGGTCTGCCGGGTCTGGTGGATGTGGATCCGGTGGATGTGGGGTGGTCGTTGGCGTCGTCGCGTGCGGGTTTGGAGCATCGTGCGGTGGTGCTCGGGGATCATGCGGCGGGTGTGCGGGCGGTGGCTTCGGGTGCGCTGGCGGCCGGTGTGGTGTCGGGTTCGGTGGTGGGCGGGAAGACGGTGTTCGTTTTCCCGGGTCAGGGTTCGCAGTGGTTGGGGATGGCGGCTGGGCTGTTGGAGTCCTCGCCGGTGTTCGCAACCCGGGTGGAAGAGTGTGCGAAGGCGCTGGAGCCCTTTACCG
>NZ_JBGWAB010000357.1:0-397 GCF_041862025.1 Streptomyces sp. AB3(2024) | reverse complement strand
CTCCGCGGCGGTCGGCATGGCCGTGGCGGTGGCCCTGGTACGGGGCTTCGCGCGCTCCCGCACCGGCGAACTGGGCAACTTCTGGGCAGACCTGGTCCGCGGCACCGTCCGCATCCTGCTGCCGATCTCGGTGATCGGCGCGCTGGTCCTGGTCGCCTGCGGAGCGATCCAGAACTTCGCCGGCATCCACGAGGTCGGCCAGTTCCTGGGCGGCACCCAGCAGTGGAACGGCGGGGCGGTGGCCTCGCAGGAGGTCATCAAGGAGCTGGGCACGAACGGCGGCGGTTACTTCAACGCCAACTCCGCCCACCCCTTCGAGAACCCCACCCCCTTCTCCAACCTCTTCGAGATCTTCCTGATCCTGGTCATCCCCTTCGCCCTCACACGTACGTTCGGC
>NZ_JBGWAB010000356.1:0-397 GCF_041862025.1 Streptomyces sp. AB3(2024) | reverse complement strand
AAACTTGGCCACAGATGCTCGCGTCCACTGTGTAGTTCTCAAGCAACGACCAGCCACCCATCACCCTCATCCCTAAGGACCAGGTTCACTGGGGCCGGCATCGCGAAGATATCGACCTTACGGCCGTACCCTCAGATACCCAACAACGTGCCAGGCACGATCCCCTCGACTATCACTGTTTTCCACGCCGAAGCAGTACTTACAGGATGTTCTGGAAACCGTGCCAAATAATCAACGTTCCACCCATGAGCTGACCGTGCAGAACATTTGCCTGCAATCGGTACTGTGCTCCTTAGAAAGGAGGTGATCCAGCCGCACCTTCCGGTACGGCTACCTTGTTACGACTTCGTCCCAATCGCCAGTCCCACCTTCGACAGCTCCCTCCCTTACGGGTTGG
>NZ_JBGWAB010000355.1:0-398 GCF_041862025.1 Streptomyces sp. AB3(2024) | reverse complement strand
AGGCGGTTGGCTTCCCAGGCTTCGCGGTAGTTGGCGAAGTGGGAGCCGACGATCTTCTTGAGGGACATCCACAGGTAGCGGTTGTCGTACTCGTGCATGTAGCCGGAGGTGGAGGCGCAGGTGGTGATGGTGCCGCCCTTGCGGGTGACGTACACCGAGGCACCGAAGGTCTCGCGGCCGGGGTGCTCGAAGACGATGTCGATGTCCTCGCCGCCGGTGAGCTCGCGGATGCGCTTGCCGAAGCGCTTCCACTCCTTGGGGTCCTGGGTGTGCTCGTCCTTCCAGAACTTGTAGCCCTCGGCGTTGCGGTCGATGACCGCGGTCGCGCCCATGGCCCGGCAGATGTCGGCCTTCTCGGGGGAGGAGACGACGCAGATCGGGTTGGCGCCGCCGGCCAG
>NZ_JBGWAB010000354.1:0-401 GCF_041862025.1 Streptomyces sp. AB3(2024) | reverse complement strand
CTTGATCTTTAACCTCGTTGTTCCTTCAAGCGGACGTGTTCGGTGAGGGTCTCGGCTCGTTTCACTGTCTTTCCGGGCTCGTGCCGTGGGGCTGGCCTGCGGTTTTTCGAGCCGGGTGGGCGTCCGGGGCCTGGCCGGGATGGTTGGGGCACGCTGGCGGGGTGGGTGGTCTTCGCGCGGAGGTGGCGGAACCCGCGGCGGACTCAGGCGGGGGTGAGCCGGCGGGGTTCCGCAGGCCGTTCCCAGGGGCGGCGGAGGTCCTCGGCGAGTGGGCGGGCGAGGCGGAGCTGGGTGTGGGCGGCGATGATCAGCCAGGTCCACAGATCGGCGGTGTTGGGGTCTCTAATCTTCGGAACGGTCCAGCCGAGAGTCTGCTTGAAGAGGCGGAAGGTGTGCTCGAG
>NZ_JBGWAB010000353.1:0-409 GCF_041862025.1 Streptomyces sp. AB3(2024) | reverse complement strand
GATCCCGGTTGTGTCGAACCTGACCGGTGCCCTGGTCTCCGATGAGATGGGCTCGGCCGAGTTCTGGGTGCGGCACGTGCGGGATGCCGTGCGCTTCCTGGATGGGATCCGCGCCCTTGAGGGCGCGGGTGTGACGACGTACGTCGAGCTCGGTCCCGACGGGGTCCTGTCGGCCCTGGCGCAGGAGTGCGTCAACGAGGACGCCGTTTTCGTGCCCGTGCTCCGTAAGGACCGGGCTGAGGCGGAATCCCTGGTCCGCGCCGTGGCCCAGGCGTTCGTACGGGGCGCGAAGGTGGACTGGTCGGCGTTCTTCGCCGGTACGGGTGCGCGGCGGGTGGATCTGCCGACGTATGCGTTCCAGCGGCAGCGGTTCTGGCCCAGTGCGGTGGCTTTCGTGGGTGGGGATCCG
>NZ_JBGWAB010000352.1:0-421 GCF_041862025.1 Streptomyces sp. AB3(2024) | reverse complement strand
GTGCGATCTCTCGGTTTAGGGACAGTGGTGTGAGAGACAGTGGCCTCTTGGGGTGTTGGTGCTGGTCAAGGCTTGCTCTGAGATCGGGTGTCACTGTCTTTGATGTGAGAGATCGGTGGGGGATCGCTGTCCTTGGGCTTTATCGTCCCAGGGGTGACGCTGTCTCAGTTTCGTGAGTTCTGATCTATCGGCTGGCCGGGGGCCGGTTGTGTGGGGCGGGTGGACGAGGAAGTACAGCTCCCGGTCGCCGGGGGTTCGGGTGGAGCGTTGCCTGCGGTGTCGGTTCGGGCGTTGCGGGGGCCGGCGGTGCGCCAGCTGTTGGCTTTGCGCCGGGAGGGGAAGCTGACCACCCAGCATGTGCGGACGGTGGGTGAGACGTTCGGGGTGCGGGAGCGGGCGGTGTGGCGGTGGTTGGCCGCAG
>NZ_JBGWAB010000351.1:0-435 GCF_041862025.1 Streptomyces sp. AB3(2024) | reverse complement strand
GTCTGAGGCTGATCCTTTGGAGTGGACACCCTGACAATGGATCTTGATGGTCCAGGGAGGGATGTCCACGTGGGACGCAAGTCTCCGTATCCGGAGGAGTTCAGGAAGGACGCGGTCGCGCTCTACCGTGCCGCGGCCGGGAAGCGGACGTACGCGGCGGTGGCCGCGGATCTCGGCATCACCGCGGAGTCGCTGCGGACGTGGGTGCGCAAGAACGAGAACCAGGCCGTGCCCGGACGCCGTGACACCGGCGGGGAGGTGGATGAGCTGGCCGGCTGCGGGCGGAGAACGCCCGGCTGCTGAAGGCTGAGAAAGAGTGGCACCTCGAGCGCGAGATCCTGCGCCGGGCGGCCGCGTATTTCGCTCGGGAGGTGAAGTGAGCCCTCGCCGCTGGGACTTCATCTCCGACCACCGAGGTTGTTGCGTTTTGATGAG
>NZ_JBGWAB010000350.1:0-440 GCF_041862025.1 Streptomyces sp. AB3(2024) | reverse complement strand
CCCCCCCGTTACCTTTTTTGTGGCTCCGCAATGGGGCTACCGGCCTTCGGGTCCGGCATGACTTCCCCCCCTTGTTGCGGTTGATGATCCGGGGGGTGGTGTCACCGGGCCCGGAGGCATCGACGGACCGCTGATGAGGGGCTTGAGCACCGGCTACACCCTGGCCGGAAGAGCTCTCCGTAACGTGGGTGTGGCAGCTCGGTGCCGAGGCAAGGCCGGACGAACGCGTGATGGAGGGGCCTGCACGTGATCGACATCGGCGACATCAACGTCTTCCTCGGCCTGGACGTCGGCAAGAGCGAACACCACGCCACCGCCGTCACACCAGCCGGAAAGAAAGCCTTCGACAAGCGCCTGCCCAACACCGAACCCAAGCTCCGCGAGCTGTTCGCGAAACTCCAGGCCAAGCACGGAACGGTGCTGGTCGTGGTCGACCAGCC
>NZ_JBGWAB010000349.1:0-456 GCF_041862025.1 Streptomyces sp. AB3(2024) | reverse complement strand
CCGGCTGGCCGGTGTGCTGGCCGGTGGTGTTGCCGGTGAGGACCAGGTAGCGGTTCGGTCTTCGGGTGTGTTCGGGCGTCGGCTGGTTCGTGCGGCTGCCGGGGACTCGGGTTCTTGGGTGCCGTCCGGGACGGTGCTGGTGACTGGTGGTACGGGTGCTCTGGGTGGTCGCGTTGCGCGGTGGCTGGCTGGTGCGGGCGCCGAGCGCCTGGTGCTCACCAGCCGCCGGGGCGCCGATGCGCCCGGCGCCGCCGAGCTGGCGGCGGAACTGTCCGAGCTGGGCGTGGACGTAGCGGTGGTGGCGTGTGACGCCGCTGACCGGGACGCGCTGCGTACGCTGCTCGCCGCCGAGGCCGAGACGCTGACGGCTGTGGTGCATACCGCGGGTGTGCTGGATGACGGTGTGCTGGAGGCGCTGACTCCTGAGCGGTTCGAGAGCGTGCTGCGGGCGAAGGC
>NZ_JBGWAB010000348.1:0-459 GCF_041862025.1 Streptomyces sp. AB3(2024) | reverse complement strand
CGCCGAGATCGCCGTCTCCCGCCTCACCGAGCGGGGCGCGACCCGCGCCGACGACAAGCTCTCCGAAGCCGCGATGGAAGACCGCAAGCGC
Source organism: Streptomyces sp. AB3(2024) (assembly GCF_041862025.1). Taxonomy (NCBI): domain Bacteria; kingdom Bacillati; phylum Actinomycetota; class Actinomycetes; order Kitasatosporales; family Streptomycetaceae; genus Streptomyces; species Streptomyces sp. AB3(2024). The sequence goes on along the minus strand of NZ_JBGWAB010000348.1, from coordinate 368 downwards.
GAAGGGTACTTCTAACCATGGACGTTCCCGCGCTGCTGCGCTTCGCGACCGCCGGTTCCGTCGACGACGGCAAATCCACCCTGGTCGGCCGCCTGCTGCACGACTCCAAGTCGGTGCTGACCGACCAGCTGGAGGCCGTCGAGGCCGCCTCCGCCCGGCGCGGCCAGGACACTCCGGACCTGGCGCTGCTGACCGACGGTCTGCGCGCCGAGCGCGAGCAGGGCATCACCATCGACGTGGCCTACCGCTACTTCGCGACCGCCCGCCGCCGGTTCATCCTCGCCGACACCCCCGGGCACGTGCAGTACACCCGCAACATGGTCACCGGCGCCTCCACCGCCGACCTGGCCGTGGTCCTCGTCGACGCC
>NZ_JBGWAB010000347.1:0-460 GCF_041862025.1 Streptomyces sp. AB3(2024) | reverse complement strand
GACGTCCAGCAGCGTGACGATCGGGATGTTGAAGGCGTCGCAGAGCTGGACGAACCGCGCGGCCTTCTCGGAGGCGTGGATGTCCAGGACGCCGGCGAGGTGGCCGGGCTGATTGGCGACGATGCCGACGACCTGGCCGTCCAGCCGCGCCAGCGCGCAGATGATGTTGCGGGCCCAGCGCTCGTGGACCTCCAGGACGTCGCCGTCGTCGACGAGCTCCTCGATCACCTCGGCCATGTCGTAGGGGCGGTTGCCGTCCACGGGCACGAGCGTGAGGAGGGCCTCCGACCTGCGGTCGGCCGGGTCGGTGGCCGCGAAGTGCGGCGGGTTCTCGCGGTTGTTGGAGGGCAGCATCGTGATGAGGTAGCGGACCTCGGAGATGCAGGTCTCCTCGTCGTCGTACGCGAAGTGCGCGACGCCCGAGGTCTCGGCGTGCACGTCCGCGCCGCCGAGGCCGTTC
>NZ_JBGWAB010000346.1:0-460 GCF_041862025.1 Streptomyces sp. AB3(2024) | reverse complement strand
GAACGGCCTCGGCGGCGCGGACGTGCACGCCGAGACCTCGGGCGTCGCGCACTTCGCGTACGACGACGAGGAGACCTGCATCTCCGAGGTCCGCTACCTCATCACGATGCTCCCCTCCAACAACCGCGAGAACCCGCCGGTCCACGAGACCGACGACCCGAAGGACCGTCGCTCCGACGTCCTGCTGGACCTGGTCCCGGCCGACGGCAACCGCCCGTACGACATGCTCAAGGTCATCGAGGAGCTCGTCGACGACGGCGACGTCCTGGAGATCCACGAGCGCTGGGCCCGCAACATCATCTGCGCGCTGGCGCGGCTGGACGGCCAGGTCGTCGGCATCGTCGCCAACCAGCCCGGCCACCTCGCCGGCGTCCTGGACATCCACGCCTCCGAGAAGGCCGCGCGGTTCGTCCAGCTCTGCGACGCCTTCAACATCCCGATCGTCACGCTGCTGGACGTC
>NZ_JBGWAB010000345.1:0-467 GCF_041862025.1 Streptomyces sp. AB3(2024) | reverse complement strand
CTGGCCTACCGCCCCCTGGGCGACTACATGGCCAAGGTCTACTCCTCCGAGAAGCACTACCGCCCGGAGAAGTGGATCTACAAGGCCATCGGCGCCAACCCGTCGGCCGGGATGCGCTGGCCCGCCTACCTGCGCGGCGTCCTCGCCTTCTCCGCTGTCAGCGTCCTGTTCCTCTACCTGCTCCAGCGGCTGCAAGGTGTCCTGCCCGGCTCGCTCGGCTTCGCCTCGATCGACCCGGACCAGGCGTTCAACACCGCCGCATCCTTCGTGGCGAACACCAACTGGCAGTCCTACGCCGGTGAGCAGGCCATGGGCCACGTCGTGCAGACCGGCGGCCTGGCCGTGCAGAACTTCGTCTCCGCGGCGGTCGGCATGGCCGTGGCGGTGGCCCTGGTACGGGGCTTCGCGCGCTCCCGCACCGGCGAACTGGGCAACTTCTGGGCAGACCTGGTCCGCGGCACCGTCCG
>NZ_JBGWAB010000344.1:0-476 GCF_041862025.1 Streptomyces sp. AB3(2024) | reverse complement strand
CCTCGAACTGCCGCTGAAGGAGGTTCTGTTCGGTTCTGATGCCGAGGTGTTGGACCGTACGGAGTTCACGCAGCCGGCGTTGTTCGCGGTGGAGGTGGCGTTGTTCCGGCTGCTGGAGTCGTGGGGTGTTAGGCCGGACTTCTTGTCGGGTCATTCGATCGGTGAGATCGCTGCCGCGCATGTGGCGGGGGTCTTGTCGCTGGAGGACGCGTGCACGCTGGTGGCCGCGCGCGGCCGGCTGATGCAGGCCCTGCCGGCCGGTGGCGTGATGATCGCGGTGCAGGCTTCGGAAGACGAGGTCCTGCCGCTGCTTTCCGATCGGGTGAGCATCGCTGCGGTCAACGGGCCGCGGTCGGTCGTGGTCGCGGGTGACGAGGATGCGGCGGTCAAGGTGGCCGAGGCCTTCCCGGACCGCAAGACCAAGCGGCTGACGGTCAGCCACGCGTTCCACTCGCCGCACATGGACGGGATGCTGG
>NZ_JBGWAB010000343.1:0-476 GCF_041862025.1 Streptomyces sp. AB3(2024) | reverse complement strand
GTGGATCCGGAGGTGAACATCACGCAGGCGACGTCGTCCCAGGTCAACGGTGTTCCGAGCGGGGTGGTCGGTCGTGCGGCGATGGAGTCGGCCTCCGTGTCCACGCGGACCGTCGCCCAGGGGGTTCCGCCGGTGGGGGTCAGCCGGGTGTGGTGGCGGGTGTCGGTGACGAGGGTGGTGAGGGAGGCGTCGCGGGCGGTGCCGGTGAGGCGTTCGTCGGGGAACTCGGGGTCCAGGAGGGCGTATCCGGCGCCGGTCTTGACGACGGCGAGGAGGGCGACGGCGAAGTCGAGTCCGCGGTCGAGGAGGATCCCGGCGAGGTCGCCGCGGCCCAGGCCCCCTGCGGCGAGGTGGTGCGCCAGCCGGTTGGCACGGGCATCCAGCTCGGCGTAGGTGAGCTCCTGGCCGCCGAAGACCACCGCCCGGCCCCCGGGGCGCAGCCGGACCTGCTCCTCGAACCGTTCGACGAGGGTGGC
>NZ_JBGWAB010000342.1:0-481 GCF_041862025.1 Streptomyces sp. AB3(2024) | reverse complement strand
GCAGCGCCTGCTCCTGGAGACCACCTGGGAGGCGTTCGAGCGGGCCGGGATCGATCCGGCGGCCGTGCGCGGCAGTCAGGCCGGTGTCTTCGTCGGCACCAACGGCCAGGACTACGGGGCGATGCTCCAGACGGTTCCGGACGGCATCGAGGGCTTCCTCGGTACGGGCAACGCGGCGAGTGTCGTTTCCGGTCGCCTGTCCTACGCCTTCGGGCTGGAGGGTCCGGCCGTCACCGTCGACACGGCTTGCTCGGCTTCCCTCGTCGCCCTGCACTGGGCCGTCCAGGCCCTGCGCAACGGCGAGTGCTCGATCGCCCTGGCCGGTGGTGTGACCGTCATGTCCTCGCCGGGTGCGTACATCGACTTCAGCCGCCAGCGTGGTCTGGCCGCGGACGGCCGGATCAAGGCCTTCGCGGCCGGTGCGGACGGTACGGGCTGGGGTGAGGGTGTCGGCATGCTGCTCGTGGAGCGGCTGTCGGAT
>NZ_JBGWAB010000341.1:0-484 GCF_041862025.1 Streptomyces sp. AB3(2024) | reverse complement strand
GTTCGGTGTGAGCGGGACGAACGCGCACGTGATCCTGGAGCAGGCTCCGGTCCGGGTGGAGGAGCCGGCGGGGGAGGCGCGTGAGCTGCCCGTCGTCCCGCTGGTGGTGACGGGCAGGTCGGCGGCGGGCCTGCGTGACCAGGTGGAACGCCTGCGTACCCACATGGAGGTGGAGCGGGTGCCCGCGCCGCGTCCGCTGGACGTGGCGTGGAGCCTGGTCACGGGCCGTTCGATGCTGGAACACCGCCGGGTGGTCCTCGGCGGTACGACCGTCGAGGGTGTGGTGGGGTCGTTCGGTCGTCGGGTGCTGGTGTTTCCGGGTCAGGGGACGCAGTGGGTGGGGATGGGTGCGGAGCTGCTCGGTTCCTCACCCGTGTTTGCGGGGCGGTTGCGGGAGTGTGCCGATGCCCTGGCGCCGTTCGTGGACTTCGACGTGGTCCAGGTACTGCGGGAGGGGCGTTCGCTGGAGCGGGTGGATGTGGTC
>NZ_JBGWAB010000340.1:0-507 GCF_041862025.1 Streptomyces sp. AB3(2024) | reverse complement strand
ACGCGCCTGTCGCCGGTCCTGCGATCGCCGTGCCGCCAGGCGTACAGATCCCTCCGGACAGTCGCTCCTGGACGTACGCATGGAGCCGCGGATCGGCGGCCAGCTTCGATGTCTTCGGGCGGCGTGCGGCCATGTCCGATTTCCATTGCGCGACCGATGCCCGGTAGTCGAGCTTCCCGCTTCTGGTGGCCGCGTTGCGCCGCAACTCACGGGAAATCGTCGCCGGATCACGGCGGACTTGCCGGGCGATTTCACGGATGCCCTTGCCTCGGGCGTTGAGGAGCGCGATCTCCTCCCGCTCAGAGAACGACAGATACCTGCCCGAATGCGGCTTCGGATCGAACGGTCGCATGCCGCCACACTGCCGAAACCAGCGAGTGGCCACCGCCGGCGCCACGCCGACAACCCCGGCCGCTTCCTCCGGGAGCAGTCCCCTGGCGATTTCGTCCCAGAACGCCGCTTCGATATGACGCTGAAATTTCGGATGCCCCGGAGACCTCAACTTCG
>NZ_JBGWAB010000339.1:0-509 GCF_041862025.1 Streptomyces sp. AB3(2024) | reverse complement strand
TCGTGGAGGTCCTGTTCGACGTAGGCGCGGGTGAGGGCGGCGCCGCCGAGGATGACGGGGTAGTCGGCGGCGAGCTTGCGCTGGTTGAGCTCCTCCAGGTTCTCCTTCATGATCACGGTGGACTTGACCAGGAGACCCGACATGCCGATGACGTCGGCCTTGTGTTCCTGGGCGGCTTCCAGGATCGCGGAGACCGGCTGCTTGATGCCGATGTTGACGACGTTGTAGCCGTTGTTGGTCAGGATGATGTCGACGAGGTTCTTGCCGATGTCGTGGACGTCACCGCGGACGGTGGCCAGCACGATCGTGCCCTTGCCCTCGTCGTCCGTCTTCTCCATGTGCGGTTCGAGGTAGGCGACGGCCGTCTTCATGACCTCCGCCGACTGGAGGACGAACGGGAGCTGCATCTGGCCGGAGCCGAACAGCTCACCGACGACCTTCATGCCCTCCAGGAGGGTGTCGTTGACGATCTCCAGGGCGGGCCGTGTCTGCAGGGCTTCGTCGAGGTC
>NZ_JBGWAB010000338.1:0-519 GCF_041862025.1 Streptomyces sp. AB3(2024) | reverse complement strand
CCGGCGCGGCAGCGCCCCGGCCGGCCGGGCGAGCGCCCCCGCCGCCAGCAGGAGCGTCACCACCTACGGGATCCCGTGGCCGTCCCCCGCCCGCCGCCGAGATCCGAATAGCGTCGTGTTTGGTAAAAAATTATATTTTTTTTTTTATATATTTTTTTATGTGTAACTCGCGCCCCCCCGCCCCCCCCCCCCCCCGGCCGGCCGGGCGAGCGCCCCGGCCGCCAGCAGGAGCGTCACCACGTACGGGATCCCGTGGCCGTCCCCGGCCGGCCGCGGGGTCGTCGCCGCCCACACCTCGCGCAGCACCCCCAGCCCGGAGAGCAGCGTCCCCGCCACCGTCGGGACCGCCGTCAGCGCCCCCAGGGCGGCCACCGCCGCCCCGGCCCACAGCAGCCCCCGCCGCACCGGCTCCGGCAGCCCGCCCATCCGCGGGACCGCCACCAGCAGGGCCAGTGCCGCCGCCACCCGCACCGCGACCGCCCACCCCGGGGCCGTCCCGGCCGGGACCAGCGCCCCGAC
>NZ_JBGWAB010000337.1:0-520 GCF_041862025.1 Streptomyces sp. AB3(2024) | reverse complement strand
GACGCATGCTGTGCCGCCCGTGTCCAGGGTGACGGTCTCGTTCAGTCCGCCGGGGCCGGTGAAGGTGACGGTTCCGGTGGGGGTGCCGCTGCCGGGTGCCACTGCGGTGACCGTGGCGCACACCGTCACGGTCTCGCCGCACACCGAGGGGTTGGGGTCCACCGTCACCGACACCGCACTTGTTGCCGGGTTGACCGCCACATCCATGGTGCCGGTCGATGAGGAGAGGCATCCGTCGCCGTTGTAGACGGCTGTGACCGTGCCGGTTTCCAGCGTGGTCGTGGTGACGCATGCTGTGCCGCCCGTGTCCAGGGTGACGGTCTGGTTCAGTCCGCCGGGGCCGGTGAAGGTGACGGTTCCGGTGGGGGTGCCGCTGCCGGGTGCCACTGCGGTGACCGTGGCGCACACCGTCACGGTCTGGCCGCATACCGAGGGGTTGGGGTCGACCGTCACCGACACCGTGCTCGACGCCTGGTTGACGGTCACCGGTGCGGTGCCGGTCGATGAGGAGAAGCAGCTG
>NZ_JBGWAB010000336.1:0-532 GCF_041862025.1 Streptomyces sp. AB3(2024) | reverse complement strand
CTTCAGCCTCGAATTCTGGGGCGCCCTCCTCCACGGCGGCACCACCGTCCTCCAACCCGGACAACGCCCCGAACCGGCCCTGATCTCCGCACTCACCCAGCAGCACCGCGTGAGCATGCTCCAGCTCTCCTCCAGCCTCTTCAACTACCTCACCGACGAACACCCCGGCACCTTCACCACCACCCGCATCGTCTACACCGGCGGCGAACCCGCCTCCCCCACCCACGTCCACCGTCTCCACGGACTGCACCCGCACCTCACGATCACCAACGGGTACGGGCCCGCCGAGTCCATGGGCTTCACCACCACCCACACCACCGCGCCGACCGCCGAGGTCCAGGGCCCCCTCCCCATCGGCCGGCCCCTGACCAACAAGCACGCCTACGTCCTGGACGCCCACCTGCGGCCCTCCCCGCCCGGGACGACGGGCGAGCTCTACCTCTCCGGCGACGGACTCGCCCACGGCTACCTCGCCCAACCCACCACCACCGCCACCCACTTCATCCCCAACCCCTACGGACCCCCCGGCACC
>NZ_JBGWAB010000335.1:0-536 GCF_041862025.1 Streptomyces sp. AB3(2024) | reverse complement strand
CCGCGTTCGTGTTGTTCTCCTCGATGAGCGGGATGACCGGTGCGGCCGGTCAGGGTAATTACGCTGCTGCGAACGCCTACCTGGATGCTCTTGCGGAGCAGCGGCGGGCCGCCGGGCTGGCTGCGACCTCGCTCGCGTGGGGCCCGTGGGCCGAGGGCGGTATGGCAGCTGATGACGCCCTGGAGGCGCGGATGCGGCGTGAGGGGCTGCCGCCCATGGCGCCCGACACCGCGATGGCCGTCCTGAAGCAGAGCGTCGCGGTCTCCGACGAGGCGGCTCTGCTCGTCGCGGACGTGGACTGGGAGCGGTTCGGCCCGGCCTTCAGCCTCGTACGCCCCAGCATGCTCTTCGCCGAGCTTCTGGAGACTCGGCCCGCCGGGTCCGCCGACCGGCCCGAGGTGGCCGGGTCGCCGGTCGACCGGCTGGCCGGGCTCGGTGCGGCCGAGCTGGAGCGGGAGCTGCTCGGGCTGGTCCGTGCCCAGGTCGCCGCAGTGCTCGGGCACGACGGCGCCGACGCCGTCGGGGCCGAACGTGCC
>NZ_JBGWAB010000334.1:0-538 GCF_041862025.1 Streptomyces sp. AB3(2024) | reverse complement strand
GTACCGGTGGTTTAGTACCAGTGGTTGTTCTGCCAGAAGTTCCAGGCGCCGACGGGGCTGCCGTAGCGGGAGTTCATGTAGTCCAGGCCCCACTTGATCTGGGTGGCCGGGTTGGACTTCCAGTCCGAGCCCGCGGAGGCCATCTTCGAGGCCGGCAGGGCCTGGACCAGGCCGTAGGCGCCCGAGGAGGCGTTCGTCGCGGTGAAGTCCCAGCCGCTCTCGTGGGAGACGATCTTGTCGAAGGCCGCGAACTGCGCCGGGTCCTTGATCATCTGCTGCGCGATCGTCTTGGCGCTCATCGGGGCGGCCTGCGCGGGAACGGTGGCCAGCATGGAGCCGGCGACACCCAGGGCGAGGACGGTACCCGCGAGGGTCTTCTTCGAAGCGGCGATGCGGCGGATGACGGCGTTGGACACGGAGCAAACCTTCCGAAGGGGACAGGGACCGCCGCGGGCACGCCGAAGACGTGCGTGAACCACTCACGCAGAAGGAGAGGGGATCCTGGGCGGCGGGTGAAGCACCCGTGCCGCCCGGCGAC
>NZ_JBGWAB010000333.1:0-551 GCF_041862025.1 Streptomyces sp. AB3(2024) | reverse complement strand
GGGCGGCGGGTGAAGCACCCGTGCCGCCCGGCGACTCATCCAGTTCTACCGACGCCCCGGCCACCTGGCAAAGACCCCGCCTACTACCCACCCTCGCAGGAGGGGACCCGCGACCCCGGGCATGAGGCGCCACGAAGCGAGGGCACCGGGCCTTCGCCGACTACTACCCCGCATCGCATGTGACGTGAGTCCTATGGGGCGGCTCACCCCCGGGGCACTCGAATCTCACCGAAAGTCACCGGTCGCACCCCTTCGTCCACCGTGAGGCCCACATCCCGAGAGCGCGCCCCGGCAGCTGTACGGGCAAGGATTACTTCGCGTGTCAGGTGAGGGGTTCGACATGCGGGTGCGGGATGTTTTCCCGGGTGCCCACGCCCGATGAGCCCGATGTCTACGGAGGTGCCCGATATGGACGCGCGCGGCGACAGGCAGCACGGGCCGGACGGGGAACCAGTGCGCGGCTCCGCCGGGGCGAAGCCCGCGCCGCCACCTCGGCCCTCGGTCGCCGAGCGGCTGCGGGCCAGGGCGGAACGGGCGCGGGCGGCGGGCCC
>NZ_JBGWAB010000332.1:0-566 GCF_041862025.1 Streptomyces sp. AB3(2024) | reverse complement strand
TGGTCGGCGTTCTTCGCCGGTACGGGTGCGCGGCGGGTGGATCTGCCGACGTATGCGTTCCAGCGGCAGCGGTTCTGGCCCAGTGCGGTGGCTTTCGTGGGTGGGGATCCGGAGTCGATCGGTCTTGGTGATGCGGCGCATCCGCTGCTTGGTGCGACGGTTGCTCTGGCTGATTCGGGTGGGGTGCTGCTTGCGGGTCGTCTGTCGTTGGAGACCCATCCCTGGCTTGCCGATCATGTGATTCATGGTGGTGTGCTGCTGCCGGGTACGGCTTTTGTGGAGCTGGCGGTGTGTGCCGGTGACCAGGTCGGTTGTGATGTGGTGGAGGAGCTGACGCTGGAGGCGCCGCTGGTGTTGCCCGAGCGGGGTGGTGTCCAGCTGCAGTTGGTGGTGGAGGCGCCGGCTGTGGGTGGTGGGCGGGCGTTCGCTGTGTATTCGCGGCGTCAGGATGTGGTGGGGGAGGAGTTGTGGACGCGTCACGGGTCGGGTGTGCTGGCCAGTGGTGCGCGTTCTGAGGCTGCGGCGGAGTTCGGTGAGCTGGCGGTGTGGCCGCCGGTGGACGCGGT
>NZ_JBGWAB010000331.1:0-568 GCF_041862025.1 Streptomyces sp. AB3(2024) | reverse complement strand
GTGGCGGGGGTGTTGTCGCTGGACGATGCGTGCGTGTTGGTGGCCGCCCGCGGGCGGTTGATGCAGGCGCTGCCTTCGGGTGGGGTGATGATCGCGCTGGAGGCTGCGGAGGACGAGGTCCTGCCGCTGCTGACCGGCCGGGTGAGCATTGCCGCGATCAACGGTCCGCGTTCGGTCGTGATCGCCGGTGACGAGGACGCCGCGACGGCCGTCGTGGAAGCCTTCTCGGACCGGAAGTCCAAGCGGCTGACGGTGAGCCACGCGTTCCACTCGCCGCGCATGGACGGGATGCTGGACGAGTTCCGCCGGGTCGCGGCCGGGCTCACGTACGCTGCCCCGCAGATTCCGGTCGTCTCCAACCTGACCGGTGCCCTCGTCACCGATGAGATGGGTTCTGCGGACTTCTGGGTGCGGCACGTCCGCGAGGCGGTCCGTTTCCTGGACGGCGTCCGTGCCCTGGAGGCCGCGGGCGTGAGCACGTACGTCGAGCTCGGGCCCGACGGGGTGCTGTCCGCGATGGCGCAGGCCTGCCTGGCCGACGACACCGGCACCGCCGCCTTCGTACCCA
>NZ_JBGWAB010000330.1:0-579 GCF_041862025.1 Streptomyces sp. AB3(2024) | reverse complement strand
CAGCCCGGCCACCTCGCCGGCGTCCTGGACATCCACGCCTCCGAGAAGGCCGCGCGGTTCGTCCAGCTCTGCGACGCCTTCAACATCCCGATCGTCACGCTGCTGGACGTCCCCGGCTTCCTGCCGGGCGTCGACCAGGAGCACGGCGGCATCATCCGCCACGGCGCCAAGCTGCTGTACGCGTACTGCAACGCCACCGTGCCGCGCATCTCGCTGATCCTGCGCAAGGCCTACGGCGGCGCGTACATCGTCATGGACTCCCAGTCCATCGGCGCCGACCTCACCTACGCCTGGCCCACCAACGAGATCGCCGTCATGGGCGCCGAGGGCGCGGCCAACGTCATCTTCCGCAAGCAGATCGCGGACGCCGAGGACCCCGAGGCGATGCGCGCCCGGATGGTCAAGGAATACAAGGCCGAGCTGATGCACCCGTACTACGCGGCCGAGCGCGGCCTCGTGGACGACGTCATCGACCCCGCCGAGACCCGCGAGACGCTCATCAGCGCCCTCGCGATGCTCCGCACCAAGCACGCCGACCTGCCGTCCCGCAAGCACGGCAACCCGCCGCAGTAACGAGCG
>NZ_JBGWAB010000329.1:0-587 GCF_041862025.1 Streptomyces sp. AB3(2024) | reverse complement strand
GGCGGCCGCGCACCCCGCCGCCGCACAGCCCGCCGCCGCCCGAGCCGACGTCGACGCGGCCGCGGCCGCCGCCGCGGCCCTGAAGAAGTACCCGGGCTACGTGGAATCCCTCGACCAGGACGGCGCCGTCTGGCACGTCAACGTGGTCGGCAAGAACGGCAAGAGCAACTCCGAGGTCCTGGTGAGCTCCTCCGGCGCCGCGAGCCGGGCCAACCAGGACAACGACCAGGACGCGGGCGAGTACAAGACCCTGATCGCCGCCAAGGTCGCCGCCGCCAAGGCGATGAAGGCGGCGCTGGCCGCCCACCCCGGCAAGGTCGTGTCCCTCGACTGGGACGACGAGAACGACAACGGCGTCGCCGCCCACTGGTCGGTGGAGATCAAGCCCGCGAAGGGCGCCACCCGGGACGTCGGCATCGACGCCACGACCGGCAAGGTGGTCCCCACCGACTCCGGCAACGACAGCGGCAACGACAGCGGCTGACCCGCCGGCAACGGCAGTGGGGGGGGGGGGGGGGCCCCCCCCCCCCCCCCCCCCCCCCCCCCCCCCCCCCCCCCCCCCCCCCCCCCCCCCCCCCCCCCCCCCC
>NZ_JBGWAB010000328.1:0-617 GCF_041862025.1 Streptomyces sp. AB3(2024) | reverse complement strand
CCGTTGCGCTGTCAGTCTGTCACTGTTTCCCGTTCCCTCACTGTCGCTGGGGGTGTCTTCGCGCCGGGCCATCTGGGTGAGTTGACGCGGTACCTGCCGTTCGAGCTAGTCGATGACGTGCTGGAGCAGACCAAGACCGTTCAGCGTCGGCTGCGGGCTCTGCCCTCGCGGGTGGGGGTGTATTTCGTTCTCGCGCTGGCCCTGTTCCCGCGATGCGGTTATGCCCGGGTGTGGGCCCGCCTGGTTGCACCGCTGGCGGGCCTGCCGGTGCCACAGCCGTCGGAGAAGGCCCTTCGTGATCTACGCCGTCGCCTGGGACCGGCACCGCTCAAGGCCCTGTTCGAAGTGGTCGCCGGTCCGCTGGCCCAGCCTCGGACCCCGGGCGCCTGCCACCACGGACGCCGCCTGGTCGCCCTTGACGGCCTGAACTCGCTGTGTGTCCCCGATACCGGCCGCAACCGGGCATGGCTGGGAAAAATCAAGTACCGGATGGGCTGGGCCGGCTACCCCACGCTGCGGATCGTTGCCCTGGTGGCCACCGGCACCCGCGGCCTGATCGGCGCGACGGTCGGCTCGGCCGAGGACGGCGACGAGGTCACCTTCGCCCGCGGCCTGCT
>NZ_JBGWAB010000327.1:0-618 GCF_041862025.1 Streptomyces sp. AB3(2024) | reverse complement strand
TGGTAGATCACGGAGTTGGAGTCCTTGGCGGCGCCGAAGAAGTCGGACTCCGCCGGACGGTAGACACCGACCTTGTCGGTCCCGTCACCGTTCCAGTCACCCTTGACCGGGACATCACCCGGATTGCCGAACTTCACACTGTGATCCACACCCGCATAGGTGTTGGAATCGCTCAGATAGAAGGTGCTGTCCGAGGAACGGTAGACACCGATCGTGTCCTTGCCGTCCCCGTTCCAGTCACCGGTCATCGGCGTGTCACCCTCGACACCCATCTTCAGGGCAAAGGCCACCGACAGATTGTCATTGGTCAGATAGAACGTCTGGTCCCCCGGACGGTAGACACCGATCGAGTCCTTGCCATCCCCATCCCAGTCACCCACGACAGGAACATCGCCCGGATTCCCGAACGTGCTCGACACCGCCACCGAACCGTTGTCGTTCGACAGATAGAACGTCTGATCACCCGGCCGGTACACACCGAACGTGTCCCTGCCATCGTTGTTCCAGTCACCCGTCAAAGGCATATCGCCCTGAGCACCGAACGCGGCCTTCCCCGACAGGTTCCCGCCCCGGTCCGACACGTAGAACCACGACTCCCCCGGACGGTACACACCCACC
>NZ_JBGWAB010000326.1:0-620 GCF_041862025.1 Streptomyces sp. AB3(2024) | reverse complement strand
AGGTGCGCGGTCGCGTCGGCGGCCGAGAGGGTGATGGTGATGAGGAAGTCGGTCGCCGCGAACCCGAGCAGGGTCAGGACGAACAGCTTCCCCTTCCAGAACGACAGCAGCCGCTCCAGCATGGCGATGGAGCCCTCGCCGTGCGGGCTCTCTTCGGCCACCCGCCGGTAGACGGGCAGGGCGCCGAAGAGGGTGAGGACGACCAGGACGATGGTGGCCAGGGGCGAGAGCAGTCCGGCGGCGAGCGCGGCGATGCCGGGCTGGTAGCCGAGGGTGGAGAAGTAGTCCAGGCCGGTCAGGCACATGACCCGCCACCAGGGGCGGCCCTCGTGCGCGGTCCAGGCCTGCGCGTGCTGCCCGGGGCGGTCGGTCAGGCCTTCCAGCATCCACGCGCGCAGGCGTGAAGTGCGGGCAGGGGTGGCCATCGTGGGGGGCTCCTGTCGTACGGCATGGAAAAGCCGTCGGCACTGACACGACGGCTGAGTCAGCGTACGCATTTCGATCGCTTGTGCACGCAAATAAGCCAATCCTGACGCGTCCTTAACGCGGCGTCCGGCCCGGGCGGCACGGGCGGGCAGGGACGGGCGGGCAGGGACGGGCGGGCCGCCGGCCGACGCGCC
>NZ_JBGWAB010000325.1:0-620 GCF_041862025.1 Streptomyces sp. AB3(2024) | reverse complement strand
TCACCCGTCAAAGGCATATCGCCCTGAGCACCGAACGCGGCCTTCCCCGACAGGTTCCCGCCCCGGTCCGACACGTAGAACCACGACTCCCCCGGACGGTACACACCCACCTGCGAAGGCACGCGTACGGGTTCCGGGTACGGATCGGCGTGATCCGAGCCGAGGCCCGCCAGCGGGGCACAGTGGGGCCAGGCGCCTGGGCCCTGGCCGGCGAGGATCTTCTCGCCGATGAGGATCTGCTGCTTCTTGGTCGCCTGGTGAGGGAGGCTCGCGTACTGGAGACCGCCGTAGGCGCGCCACGTCGACTCCGTGATCTGCACTCCGCCGTAGTAAGGCCAGTTGGCCTTGTAGTAGCTCCAGTTGCCGGTGCTCTCGCACTGGGCGAGCTTGTCCCAGGTCGCTATGGATGCGGCTTCCGCTTGTCCCGGGGCGAGAGCCACCGTCACAGCGATGCCGAGTGCGGCTGCCACGGCGCGTGCCAGGACACGCGGGGTGGAGCTCCGATGGGTGGTCACCACTGGCCGGTGATGGGGGTGTCGCCGGGGACTCCGAAACGGGCTTGGTAGATCACGGAGTTGGAGTCCTTGGCGGCGCCGAAGAAGTCGGACTCCGCCGGACGG
>NZ_JBGWAB010000324.1:0-626 GCF_041862025.1 Streptomyces sp. AB3(2024) | reverse complement strand
GGTGGCGATGGCGGGGGCGCGGCCGTGGATGGAGTGCATCCCGTAGGTGTTCATGTAGTACGGGAAGCGGGAGGAGCAGCCGATGCCGGAGACGAAGACGATGTTCTCCTTCGCCAGTCCCAGCTCGGGCATGAAGCCCTGCACGGCGGCGAGGACGGCGTAGTCGCCGCATCCCGGACACCAGCGGACCTCCTGGTCCGACTTGAAGTCCCTGGCCGAGAGCGCCGCCTCCGCCTTGGGGATCAGGCTCATTGCCTCAGTCATCGATGGCCTCCTGGAGGACCGCGGCCAGCTGCTCCGCCTTGAACGGCATGCCGTTGACCTGGTTGTACGACTGGGCGTCGACCAGGTACTTCGCCCGGATCAGGGTGGCCAGCTGTCCGAGGTTCATCTCGGGGACGACGACCCGGTCGTGGCGGGCGAGCACCTCGCCGAGGTTCGCCGGGAAGGGGTTGAGGTGGCGCAGGTGGGCCTGCGCGATGGCCACTCCTTGGGCGCGCAGCCGGCGGACGGCTGCGGTGATGGGGCCGTAGGTGGAGCCCCAGCCGAGAACCAGGGTGCGGGCCGTGCGGGTCGGGTCGTCGACCTCCAGGTCGGGGACGGTGATGCCGTCGATCTTGGCCTGG
>NZ_JBGWAB010000323.1:0-647 GCF_041862025.1 Streptomyces sp. AB3(2024) | reverse complement strand
CCAGGCCAAGATCGACGGCATCACCGTCCCCGACCTGGAGGTCGACGACCCGACCCGCACGGCCCGCACCCTGGTTCTCGGCTGGGGCTCCACCTACGGCCCCATCACCGCCGCCGTCCGCCGGCTGCGCGCCCAGGGAGTGGCCATCGCGCAGGCCCACCTGCGCCACCTCAACCCCTTCCCGAGGAATCTCGAAGAGGTCCTGAAGCGTTACGACAAGGTAGTGGTGCCCGAGATGAACCTCGGACAGCTGGCCACCCTGATCCGGGCGAAGTACTTGGTCGACGCCCAGTCGTACAACCAGGTCAACGGAATGCCCTTCAAGGCGGAGCAGCTCGCGACGGTTCTCAAGGAGGCCATCAATGACTGAGGTGACCGACGCCCCCCACCACCTGCTGTCCTTGGTCCCCAAGGCCGAGGCCAAGCAGTCGATGAAGGACTTCAAGTCGGACCAGGAGGTCCGCTGGTGTCCGGGATGCGGCGACTACGCCGTCCTCGCCGCCGTGCAGGGCTTCATGCCCGAGCTGGGACTGGCCAAGGAGAACATCGTCTTCGTCTCCGGCATCGGCTGCTCCTCCCGCTTCCCGTACTACATGAACACCTACGGGATGCACTCCATCCACGGCCGCGCCCCCGCCATCGCCACC
>NZ_JBGWAB010000322.1:0-658 GCF_041862025.1 Streptomyces sp. AB3(2024) | reverse complement strand
GTACCCGGCTCTGACCGACGAGATGCTCGACTACGTCATCGCCTCCGTCAAGGAGTTCGTCGGCGGCCGGTCCTGACCGCCGACGCGGCCGTGGTCCCGCGCCGAGCCGCCCGCATCCCGCCCGAGACGTCCTTCAACAGGAGCGGACCTTGCCCACGCAACCCGACGACATCGCGGACCTGCGCGCCCAGGTGGGGCTCATGCGCGACCGCATCGAGCTCCGGGAACTCTTCGACCGCTACGTCCTCGCCCTCGACGCGCTCGGCGGAGCCGGCCACGACGAGGCCGCCTTCGCCGAACTCTGCACCGAGGACGCCACCTTCCTCTTCCCCATCGGCGGCTGCCGGGGCGTCGAGGGCTTCACCGCCTTCCAGCGGGAGGCCAGGGCGCGCTGGGCGCGGACCCATCACCTCAGCACCAACCACTCCGTCACCCTCGACGGGGACGGGGCCGCGCTGCGCGTCCACCTGATCGCCACCCACGTCCACCACGCGGAGCCGGAGTCCTCCCGGCCCTTCGAAGTGGGCGGCTACTACGACGCCCGGGCCCTGCGCACGGCGGACGGCTGGCGGCTGAGCGAGGTCGCCTTCCACGTCGTGTGGTCCTGCGGCGACCCCCTGCCCGAGTTCGCCGGGGCCCGTCGGTGAGCGCCCGGTGA
>NZ_JBGWAB010000321.1:0-704 GCF_041862025.1 Streptomyces sp. AB3(2024) | reverse complement strand
GCGAACGCGGAGCCGTTGTTGTTGGCTCCGGAGGTGTAGGCGTAGAGGACCTCGGAGAAGCCGTGCGCGCCGGAGTTCAGCATGGAGTGGGGCGGGGTGGGCAGGGCCATGGCGGCGGCGGTGAAGCACAGCACCAGGGCGGGGGTGATGAGGATGTAGCAGGCGGCGAGTTTGATCTCGCGGGTGCTGATCTTCTTGCCGAGGTATTCGGGGGTGCGGCCGACCATCAGGCCGGCGATGAATACCGCGATGATCGCCATGACCAGCATGCCGTAGAGACCGGAACCGACACCGCCGGGCGCGATCTCGCCGAGCTGCATGCCCAGGAGCTGGATGCCCCCGCCGAGACCGGTGAAGGAGGAGTGGAAGGAGTTGACCGCACCCGTCGAGGTCAGCGTGGTGGCGACGGAGAAGATCGCGGATCCGCCGATGCCGAAGCGGGTCTCCTTGCCCTCCATCGCCCCGCCGGCGACGTCGAAGGCCGGGCCGTGGTGGGCGAACTCGGTCCACATCATCAGCGCGGTGAAGGCGAGCCAGATGGTCGCCATGGTGGCGAGGATCGCGTAGCCCTGGCGCAGGCTGCTGACCATGCGGCCGAACGTACGTGTGAGGGCGAAGGGGATGACCAGGATCAGGAAGATCTCGAAGAGGTTGGAGAAGGGGGTGGGGTTCTCGAAGGGGTGGGCGGAGTTGGCGTTGAAGTA
>NZ_JBGWAB010000320.1:0-720 GCF_041862025.1 Streptomyces sp. AB3(2024) | reverse complement strand
CTTCGTGGAGTTCTCGCAGCAGCGGGGGCTGGCGGTGGACGGCCGGTGCAAGGCGTTCTCGGACGCGGCGGACGGTACGGGCTGGGCCGAGGGTGTGGGGATGCTGCTGGTGGAGCGGCTGTCGGACGCGGTGGCGCGGGGTCATCGGGTGTTGGCGGTGGTGCGTGGTTCGGCGGTGAACCAGGACGGTGCGAGCAATGGTCTGACGGCGCCGAACGGTCCGTCGCAGCAGCGGGTGATCCGGGCGGCGTTGGACAGTGCGGGGCTCGGGGTCGCTGATGTGGATGTGGTGGAGGCGCACGGTACGGGTACGCGGCTGGGTGATCCGATCGAGGCGCAGGCGTTGCTGGCGACGTACGGTCGGCGTCCGGCCGGACAGCCTTTGTGGCTGGGGTCGTTGAAGTCGAACATCGGGCATGCGCAGGCGGCTGCTGGTGTGGGTGGTGTCATCAAGATGGTGATGGCGCTGGAGCGTGGTGTGCTGCCGCGGACGTTGCATGTGGGTGTGCCGTCTTCGGAGGTGGATTGGGCGGCGGGTGCGGTTGAGCTGCTGGCCGAGGAGCGTGTGTGGCCCGAGGTGGGGCGTGTGCGGCGGGCGGGGGTGTCGTCGTTCGGTGTGAGCGGGACGAACGCGCACGTGATCCTGGAGCAGGCTCCGGTCCGGGTGGAGGAGCCGGCGGGGGAGGCGCGTGAGCTGCCCGTCGTCCCGCTGGTGGTGAC
>NZ_JBGWAB010000319.1:0-736 GCF_041862025.1 Streptomyces sp. AB3(2024) | reverse complement strand
CCAAGAAGCTCTCCGCCTCCGAGGTCCGCATCGGGTACTTCCCGAACCTGACGCACGCCACCGCTCTGGTCGGCCTCCAGGAGGGCCTGATCGAGAAGGAACTGAACGGCACCAAGATCAAGCCGCAGTCCTTCAACGCCGGCCCGTCCGAGATCGAAGCCCTCAACGGCGGCTCTCTCGACATCGGCTTCATCGGCCCCTCGCCGTCGATCAACGGCTACGTCAAGTCCAAGGGCCAGAACCTGCGGATCATCTCCGGCTCCGCCTCCGGCGGCGTCAAGCTGGTCGTGAACCCGGACAAGATCAAGACCCTGGACGACCTCAAGGGCAAGAAGATCGCCACCCCCCAGAAGGGGAACACGCAGGACGTCGCGTTCCTCAACTGGATCTCCGAGAAGGGCTGGTCGGTCGACCCCGAGTCCGGCAAGGGCGACGTCTCCGTCGTCCGCACGGACAACAAGGTCACCCCGGACGCCTTCAAGCAGGGCTCGATCGACGGCGCCTGGGTGCCGGAGCCCACGGCCTCCAAGCTCGTCTCCGAGGGCGGTTCCGTCCTCCTCGACGAAACGGCCCTGTGGCCCGACAAGAAGTTCGTGATCACGAACGTCATCGTGTCGCAGAAGTTCCTCAAGGAGCACGCCGACGTGGTGGAGGCCGTGCTCAAGGGCACGGTGAAGACCAACGAGTGGATCAACGCCAACCCGGACAAGGCCAAGGCCTCCGCCAACGCCAAGCT
>NZ_JBGWAB010000318.1:0-818 GCF_041862025.1 Streptomyces sp. AB3(2024) | reverse complement strand
TCGAGCTGGTCGGCCATGAGGGTGTCGTAGACGGGGCGGGTGGTGTCGCGGAAGACGCCGATGGGGGTGTGGTGGAGGGTGTCGGGGTCGGCGAGGCGGGAGAGGGCGAAGGCGGTGGTGGGGCTGGTGGTGCGGGCGTCGTGGGTCAGGACGCGGTGTTCGTTGTCGGGGGTGACGGTGATGACTTCGAGGTCGCCGGTGTGCTCGTTGCGGATGACGCCCTTGGTGTCGTCGGTGCCGAAGCGGACGGGGCGGCCGTGTTCGAGGCGGATGACGGCTTCGCGGGCCTGTTCCTGGTCCTTGAGGGCGTCGAAGGCGCCGTCGTTGAAGATGTTGCAGTTCTGGTAGATCTCGACGAGGGCGGTGCCGGGGTGGTCGGCGGCCTGGCGCAGGACTTCGGTGAGGTGTTTGCGGTCGGAGTCGATGGTGCGGGCGACGAAGGTGGCTTCGGCTCCGAGGGCGAGGGAGACGGGGTTGAAGGGGGCGTCGAGGGAGCCCATCGGCGTGGATTTGGTGATCTTGCCGATTTCGGAGGTGGGGGAGTACTGGCCTTTGGTGAGGCCGTAGATCCGGTTGTTGAAGAGGAGGATCTTGAGGTTGATGTTGCGGCGCAGGGCGTGGATGAGGTGGTTGCCGCCGATGGAGAGGGCGTCGCCGTCGCCGGTGACGACCCATACGGAGAGGTCGCGGCGGGAGGAGGCGAGTCCGGTGGCGATGGCGGGGGCGCGGCCGTGGATGGAGTGCATCCCGTAGGTGTTCATGTAGTACGGGAAGCGGGAGGAGCAGCCGATGCCGGAGACGAAGACGATGTTCTCCTT
>NZ_JBGWAB010000317.1:0-842 GCF_041862025.1 Streptomyces sp. AB3(2024) | reverse complement strand
CCCCCCGGCCCGTCCGTGATCTCCGCGGAGTACGGGCGGGCCGGGTACTCCGAAAGTCCCTAGGCGCCCCGTCGGCACCTCAAGTAGCCTGCGGCTCCCGTCGAGTGAGACTGAGGCGCCACAGTGACCGATCCGACCCCTGAGCAGTGCCGCGAAGCCATACGCGAGATCATCGACGACTACCGCAAGGCCACCTCGGCCCCCACCCAGGAACGCAAGCGCCGCGTCGTCCTCATCGGCCACGGCTGGTGCGCAGAGATCCATCGCATCGCTGAAGCCGTGCTCACGTTGATCGATAACGGCCACCGCCACGAATCGCTGGTCCTCGTGCGTACCGCCTGGGAAATGACCATCAGCCTGCACTGGCTGAGCCAGAAGGGCGATAAAGGCGCCGAAGGGGTCTTCTTCGAGGGGGCCCGCCAGTCGAAAGCCCTCGTCAAGGACATGACGACTGCAAGTTTCAGCGTTCCCCAGGCCGTCCTGGACGCGACACAGCAGCTGCCCGTCGACAAGACCGAGGAATGGGAGACTTTCAAGAGGTTCCAAGCCCAGTGCGATGCAATCGACCCCAAGAGGGATCTGTACGCCGTCTACCGCTACTTGAGCGGATCCACCCACCCCAGCGAGCACTCCGCATTCGCCTTCCTCGACCCCCGATCCGAGCCGCTGGGCCTGCTCATGAAACCGAAGAGCGGACTTCCCGTCTCGGAAGTCACCATGGCTCAATGCCTGATCTGGGCCGGGCGGGCCTTTGACTCGCTGATCAGCGGGCAGCCCCGCAAGCAGTTCCTCAAGCAGAAGGCGCGCGAACTCGGTCTCGTCCCGGTGCTGCCGCACGTCAA
>NZ_JBGWAB010000316.1:0-869 GCF_041862025.1 Streptomyces sp. AB3(2024) | reverse complement strand
CATGGTTAGAAGTACCCTTCGCGCTTGCGGTCTTCCATCGCGGCTTCGGAGAGCTTGTCGTCGGCGCGGGTCGCGCCCCGCTCGGTGAGGCGGGAGACGGCGATCTCGGCGATCACGGCGTCGAGCGTGGTGGCGTCGGAGTCGACGGCGCCGGTGCAGGACATGTCGCCGACGGTGCGGTAGCGCACCAGGCGCTTCTGCACGGGTTCGGTGTCCTTGGGGCCGCCCCACTCGCCGGCGGTCAGCCACATGCCGTTGCGCTGGAAGACCTCGCGTTCGTGGGCGAAGTAGATCTGCGGGAGTTCGATGTCCTCGCGGTCGATGTACTGCCACACGTCGAGCTCGGTCCAGTTGGAGAGCGGGAAGACGCGGACGTGTTCGCCGGGGGCGTGGCGGCCGTTGTAGAGCTGCCACAGTTCGGGGCGCTGGCGGCGGGGGTCCCACTGGGAGAACTCGTCGCGCAGGGAGAAGACGCGTTCCTTGGCGCGGGCCTTCTCCTCGTCGCGGCGGCCGCCGCCGAAGACGGCGTCGAACTTCAGCTGCTGGATCGCCTCCGTGAGGGGGACGGTCTGGAGCGGGTTGCGGACGCCGTCGGGGCGTTCGCGGAGCTTGCCGGCGTCGATGTACTCCTGGACGGAGGCCACGTGCAGGCGCAGTCCGTGCCGGGCGACGGCGCGGTCTCGGTAGGCCAGGACCTCGGGGAAGTTGTGGCCGGTGTCCACGTGCAGCAGCGTGAAGGGGACCGGCGCGGGCGCGAACGCCTTCAGCGCCAGGTGCAGCATGACGATGGAGTCCTTGCCGCCGGAGAACAGGATCACCGGCTTCTCGAACTCGCCCGCCACCTCACGGAAGATGTGCACCGCCTCGGA
>NZ_JBGWAB010000315.1:0-916 GCF_041862025.1 Streptomyces sp. AB3(2024) | reverse complement strand
CGCCGGTCGCGCGCCGGGTCCCGGCCGGGGCGGCGGGCCGGGCGCCTGGCGGCTCACCGCGGCGCGGAAAACCACCCGAACCGGTGAGCCGCTTCCGGGGGCGTCGCGGCAACGGCCTTGTTCAGGACTCGACTTCCTGCGCGAGGTTCGCGAGGACGGTGTCGTAGATGCGGCCGAGGCCCTTGGGCGCGAAGGTGCGCTCGAAGAAGCCGCCGATGCCGCCCGCGCCGTTCCAGACGGTGCTGACCACGGCCTTGGACTTGCCCTCGCCGGCGGGGGTCACGGTCCAGGTGGTGACCATGGAGGAGTTGCGGTCCTTCTCCACGAGCTGGCCGTCGGTGGGCTCGGTGACCTCCAGCAGGCAGTCCCGTACCCGCTTGCTGGTGGCCTGGAGCTTCCAGTGGACCAGGGTGCCCTCGCCGTCGCCGCCCTCGCGGACCTCGTACTCGCTGAAGTGCTCGGGGAGCAGCTTGGAGCGGGTGCCGGTGTAGTCGGCGAGCGTGTCGAACACGGTCTCCGCGTCGGCCCCGATGATGCGCTCCGTGGTGGCCTCGACCTGCGCCATACCTGTTCCTCCAGCAATCGTTCTCGCTCGTCGGCGGCAAGCCAACCACCTCCGGGGCGGGCGCCCAAATCCGGGGCCCGGGGAAGCGCCCCGCACGATCACGGGAACGTCCGTTCCCTTCCGGGGCGGGCGGGCCGGTCCGGAGAGGCCCGCGCGCACGACGGACCGGACGGCCCGGGATCCCGGGCCCGCGCCCTCCGGGGCGGACGGACCGGGCGGGTCGCCGCGCCGGGGCGACCCCCGCGACACCCCCGGTACTCCATCTGCGGCCTGGGACGCGCGAGCGGTTCACGGCCCGGCCCCGGCGGCGCCACCCCCGCCCGGTCGAGCGCCGCGCACGCGCGCGACGGG
>NZ_JBGWAB010000314.1:0-925 GCF_041862025.1 Streptomyces sp. AB3(2024) | reverse complement strand
CGGGGGCGGGCCGACGGGCCGCCCCGCCCCCGCCACCCCTGCCGAGCCTGCCGCGCGTCCTGACGGACCCCGGTCCGGCGCGGGCGGTCCTGGTGGCGGCGGCCCCGCAGCTGTGGCTGGTGGACACCACCGCCTACCGGGACCACGCGGCCCGGCACGCGCCGGGCACCCTGGACGCCCAGGAGCTGGCGCGGGCCGCCGAGTTCGCCCTCTCCGCCGACCGGGACAGCTACGTCTGCGCGCACGTCGCCCTGCGCCGGCTGCTCGGCGCGTACCTGGGGCTGGCCCCGCGCGAGGTGACCGTGGAGCGGGCGCCCTGCGCGCACTGCGACGAGCCGCACGGACGTCCCGTACTGCCGGGCGGGGCACTGCACTTCTCGCTGTCGCACTGCACCGGGATCAGCCTGCTGGCCTTCGCGGACGCCCCCGTGGGGGTGGACGTCGAGGAGCTGGTGCGGCCGGAGGTGATCGCGGAGACCGCCGACGTGCTGCACCCGCGGGAGGCCGCGGAGCTCGCCCTGCTGCCCGCCCCCGCACGGCCGTTGGCCTTCACCCGGGTGTGGACGCGCAAGGAGGCCTACCTGAAGGGGCTGGGGGTGGGGCTCTCCGAGGATCCGGCGGCCGATTACGTGGGCACCGGCCCGGTCCCGGCCCGGATGCCGGGATGGTCGCTGGCGGACGTGACGGTCCCGGAGGGGCACTGCGCGGCCCTGGCCCTCCGACTCCCGCCCGACGCCTAGCGGTCAACTGTCACATGTGAAATATTACCTGCGCTCCGAGCCACGGACCGAACTCCCCGAAAGGCCACCTCCGTTGCGCAGACTTGTCGCGACGGGAGCGGCGATATCCCTCGCCGCCCTCGCCCTCCTCTCCTCCCCCGCGGCGGCCGCCGCCCCCCCCCCCCCCCCCCCCCCGACCCCCCCCG
>NZ_JBGWAB010000313.1:0-956 GCF_041862025.1 Streptomyces sp. AB3(2024) | reverse complement strand
CAGACGGTGCCGTTCCGGCAGGACACCGCGTACATGGCGATCGGTGAGCGGACGAACGCGAACGGGTCGAAGAAGTTCCGTGAGGCGATGCTGGAGGCCCGCTGGGACGACTGTGTGGAGATGGCCCGGGACCAGATCCGTGAGGGCGCGCACATGCTCGACCTGTGCGTGGACTACGTGGGCCGTGACGGTGTCGCGGACATGGAGGAGCTGGCGGGGCGTTTCGCGACGGCCTCGACCTTGCCGATCGTGCTGGACTCCACCGAGGTTCCCGTCCTCCAGGCCGGTCTGGAGAAGCTCGGCGGGCGCGCCGTCATCAACTCCGTCAACTACGAGGACGGTGACGGCCCCGAGTCCCGTTTCGCGAAGGTCACCCGGCTGGCCCAGGAGCACGGCGCCGCGCTGATCGCGCTGACGATCGACGAGGAGGGCCAGGCCCGCACCGTCGAGCACAAGGTCGCGATCGCGGAGCGTCTGATCGCGGACCTGACGGACAACTGGGGCATCAACGAGTCGGACATCCTGATCGACACGCTGACGTTCACGATCTGCACGGGTCAGGAGGAGTCCCGCAAGGACGGCATCGCGACGATCGAGTCGATCCGCGAGCTCAAGCGCCGCCACCCGGACGTGCAGACCACCCTCGGTCTGTCGAACATCTCCTTCGGTCTGAACCCGGCCGCCCGTGTGCTGCTGAACTCCGTCTTCCTCGACGAGTGCGTCAAGGCCGGACTCGATTCGGCGATCGTGCACGCGTCGAAGATCCTGCCGATCGCCCGTTTCGACGAGGAGCAGGTCACCACCGCCCTGGACCTGATCTACGACCGGCGCGAGGGTGACTACGACCCGCTGCAGAAGCTGATGGCCCTCTTCGAGGGTGTCAACACCAAGTCCCTCAAGGCCGGCCGGGCCGAGGAACTCCTGGCGCTGCCGCTGGACGAACGCCTCCAGCGCCG
>NZ_JBGWAB010000312.1:0-1129 GCF_041862025.1 Streptomyces sp. AB3(2024) | reverse complement strand
CTAAGGGCTTGCAGATCATTAACACGTTGTCTCGATCTTGCTTTCGGGATCGCTGCTCTGGGCGAGGACCCGAGCCTGGAGGGGCACGAGGGCAGCGGGTGGGGTGGTCGCCGGTGTGATGAGGATGCTGTGTGCTTCAAGCAGTTTCCTGATCTTCAACAGGGTGCGGTGCATGGCTGTGCGACTGCTGCCGAAGAGCACGGCGAGGGGTTCCGCGGCCAGCGCGAGGTGCAGGTGGAGGACGGTGGCCAGGACCTGTTCGGGGAATTCGAGCCGGGGCGGACGGCCACGCCGGTCGCCCTTGTCCGGGGTCAGAGCCTGTGTGAGGTCGATCAGTTGCTGCGGGGACATGCCGGTCAGCGCGGGGTCGCTCAGCAGGGCCTGGTCCCACTCCCGCATCGCTGTCTGTGGGGCTCGGGCCGCCGGGATGGCCGGGGCCGGCTGGGGGTGCAGGACGTAGTTCCAGTCGCCGTGGAAGCCGTGGCGGGTCAGTGGTAGAGCCGCCATCTCCGTGTCTGCGATCACTACCCCGGTCGGGTAGGTGCCAGTGTCGAGTTCGGCACGCACTCGCAGTCCGGTGAGGGTGGTGGTTGCGGCGATGGACTGGACGATGACTTCGTGGCTGGTCAGCGGGCGGCCGCGCCAGTTCATGGTGATGTGGGAGAAGAGCCGGTGCTCGATCTTGTTCCACTTCGATGTGCCCGGCGGCAGGTGGCAGACGGTGATCGTCAGTCCTGTTTCAGCGGCGAACCGGGCGAGCTCAAGCTTCCAGGCCCGGGTGCGATAGCCGTTGGAGCCGCCCGCGTCGGCGGTGATCAGCAGCCGCGTCGCCTGCGGGTAGACAGCCTGGCCTTGGCCGTGCCACCAGCGGCGGATCGATTCCACCGCGAACGCGGCGGTGTCGTGATCGGTGCCGACGTTGACCCAGCCGGTGTTCGCGGCCAGGTCGTAGACCCCGTACGGGATCGCCTTTCCCAACCGGGGGTCGGTGAAGTCGTGCATGTTCACCAGCACCGGATCACCGGCCGGGCGCCACTGGCGGCCGTCGTTCCTGAACTCGCCGACGAGCTCCTTCTTCTTGGTGTCCACGCTGATGACCGGCTGGCCGGCATCCCGATGCCCGCGGGCT
>NZ_JBGWAB010000311.1:0-1164 GCF_041862025.1 Streptomyces sp. AB3(2024) | reverse complement strand
CCCATCCAGGAAGCGCACGGCATCCCGCACGTGCCGCACCCAGAACTCGGCCGAGCCCATCTCATCGGAGACCAGGGCACCGGTCAGGTTCGACACAACCGGGATCAGCGGAGCAGCGAAGGTGACACCCTCCACCACCTGGCGGAACTCCTCCAGCATGCCGTCCATGTGCGGCGAGTGGAACGCGTGGCTCACCGTCAGCCGCTTGCTCTTACGACCCTGCGCCACGAAGGCCTCGGCGATCGCGACCGCCGCGTCCTCGTCACCGGCGATCACGACCGACTGCGGCCCGTTGACGGCGGCGATGCCCACCCGGTCCGTCAGCAGCGGCAGCAGCTCGTCCTCGGACGCCTGGACGGCGATCATGGCGCCGCCTGCGGGCAGGGCCTGCATCAGCCGGCCGCGGGCCGCGACCAGCGTGCACGCGTCGTCCAGGTCCAGGACCCCGGCGGCGTGCGCGGCGGCGATCTCGCCGATGGAATGCCCGGAGAGGAAGTCGGGCTTCAGCCCCCAGCTCTCCACGAGGCGGAAGAGCGCCACCTCGACCGCGAAGAGCGCGGGCTGGGTGTAGCCGGTCTGGTCCAGCAGCTCCGCGTCCGTCCCGAACACCACGTCACGCAGCGGGAGTTCCAGATGCCCGTCCATACGGGCGCAGATCGCGTCCAGCGCGTCCGCAAACACCGGGAAGGCGTCATACAGCTCACGCCCCATCCCCAGGCGCTGGCTGCCCTGACCCGTGAACAGGAAGGCCAGCCCGCCGGAGGAAGCCGTACCGCGCACCAGCCCGGGTACGGGCTCACCGGCCGCGAGAGCGTTCAGCGCGGCGACGAACGCCGCCGGCTCCTCGGCTACGACCGTGGCCCGGTGTTCGAGCGCCGACCGCGACGTGGCCAGGGAGTAGGCGACATCGGCGGGCGACGGCAGGTCCTCGTTCGAGGCGAACCAGGTGACCAGGCGCTCGGCCTGGACGCGGAGGGCCGCCTCGCTCTTCGCTGACAGCACCCACGGCAGGACACCGGGACGTGCCTGCGGCGGCCCGGCCGGCTCCGTCTGCTCGACGTCCGGGGCCTGCTCGATGATGGTGTGGGCGTTGGTGCCGCTGAAGCCGAACGAGGAGATGCCGGCCCGGCGCGGGCGGCCGGTCTCCGGCCAGTCCCGCCGCTC
>NZ_JBGWAB010000310.1:0-1184 GCF_041862025.1 Streptomyces sp. AB3(2024) | reverse complement strand
TAAGCTTGATCTTTAACCTCGCCTGTCATCCGACCTGCTGAGATCTATGGTTTTCGGGGGCACGTGAGGCGGCCGCCCTCCACGCTTCGAGATGTCGAGTAACGAAGTGTCGAGGAACGGCCGCTGAGGATGAGTTTCCCTGTTGGTGTTCCCGGCGTTGAGGCGTTGGGTGTCCTGTCCCGCTTTCGTGTGGAGTTCTACGACTGCCTGTATGCCCGGGCCGATGCGCTCTTCGAGCTCACCGACGCGGTCCTGTGTGCGGACGGGCCGGTCAGGTCGCTGGTTGAGCTGACGTTGTCGGCCGAGCACCGGCGCGGGCACGGAGCGATGTACGACGCTGTCAATCACGGCTGGCTGGAGCCCGTCCGTCTGCGCCGGCTGCTTGCCTCCACGCCGTTGCCGAGGGCTGCCGACGGGCGGATCGTCCTCGCGGTCGATGTGAGCAACTGGCTGCGTCCGGACGCTCCCACCAGCCCGGACCTGCTGTTCTGCCACGTATACGGGCGAGGCCGCAGCGCGGATCAGATGATCCCCGGCTGGCCCTACTCCTTCGTCGCCGCCCTGGAAACAGGACGGACCTCGTGGACCGCGGTACTGGACGCCGTCCGCCTGGGCCCGGCCGATGACGCCACGGCGGTGACCGCCTCCCAGCTCCGCGACGTCATCGCCCGGCTTCTGCGGGCAGGCCAGTGGAAGCCTGGTGACCAGGACATCCTCGTCGTCGTGGATGCCGGCTACGACGTCACCCGCCTCGCCTACGTCTTGGCCGACATGCCCGTCGAGCTGGTCGGCCGCCTGCGCTCAGACCGGGTGATGCTCCGTGACGCCGGCCCGCGCCGCTCCACTCCGCGCGGCGGACAGCCCCGCAAGCACGGTGGTGTCCTCACCTTCTCCAAGCCCGACTCGTGGCACATCCCCGACCAGGCCACCGCCTGTGACACCACCCGCTACGGCACGGCCGAAGCCCTCGCCTGGGACCGCATGCACCCACGCTTGCAGGCCCGCGGCCCCTGGCTCGACCACTGCGGTGAACTCCCTCTGATCCACGGCACGTTGATCCGGCTGAAGGTTGAACACCTCCCCGGTGATCGTGACCCGAAACCGGTCTGGCTGTGGTCCTCCAAGACCGGGATGACCAGCGAGGACATCGATCTGCGGTGGCAGGCGTTCCTTCGGCGCTTCGA
>NZ_JBGWAB010000309.1:0-1193 GCF_041862025.1 Streptomyces sp. AB3(2024) | reverse complement strand
GGGGGGGTGCCCCTATGTCTTTGGTCAAGGTGGTCGGGTGGCAGTGTGGCTGTCATGAGTGATGACGTGCCTGTTCGAGAGTTGGTAGTCGAGGGCATGCGGCCGTGCGACTTCTGCGGTCATCCGGTCGTGATGGACTCGGTCGACGAGCGGGACTGCCCCGTGTGCGGCGAGGCCGCTGAGGATCAGCCGGCTGAGGCTGTCCGGGGTTCGTAGAAGGTTCCGTCGCGGAGCATGGCGAAGAGGACGTCGGCCCGGCGTCTGGCGAGGCAGAGCAGAGCCTGGGTGTGGTGCTTGCCCTGGGCGATCTTCTTGTCGTAGTAGGTCCGCGATGCGGGGTCGGCCAGGGCCGCGAACGCGGAGAGGAAGAAGGCCCGTTTGAGCTGCTTGTTCCCCCTTCTTGAGGGCTGTTCGCCGCGGATCGATGAGCCTGAACTCCGGGTGGCAGGGGCGAGGCCGGCATAGGCGGCGAGGTGGCCGGCGGTCGGGAAGGTGCTGCCGTCGCCGACCTCGATCAGGATGCGGGCTCCAGTCCTGACGCCGACTCCCGGCATCGACGTCAGGACCTTCGAAAGAGGGTGGGAGTCCAGGAGTTCCTCGATCCGCCCGGCCAGGAGTTTGCGCTGGTCAAGGACGGCGGCCAGGGATCCGGCCAGGCTCGGGACGATCAGCGCGGCCGCCTCGGTCCCCGGGACGGTCACGGTCTGCTCGTCCAACGCGGCGAAGATGTCCTCGACCAGACGCTCGGCCATCCGCGGCGCCTTCGGCCGCAGCAGCGTGACCAGCCGCCGTCTGCCCGCCTTGCGGATCTGGGTCGGTGACCCGAACCGCTCCAGCAGGGTGAGGACGGCCGGGTGCTGCAACCGCGGCCCCAGCACCCGTTCCAGAGACGGATGGATCTGAGTCAGCAGGCCGTGCAGGCGGTTCGCGACCCTGGTCGCCTCGCTGGCCAGGTCGTCGTCGAACCCGACGATCATCTCCAGCTCGGCGATCGTCTCGTCCTCGCCGTCGATCGCCCGCAGCGTGTGGGGCATCGCGCGGGCCGCGTCCGCGATGATGAACGCATCCCTGGCGTCCGTCTTGGCCTCGCCCGGGTAAAGGTCGGCGATCCTCCGCATCGTCAGCCCCGGAAGGTAGGCGACCGGGCAGCCCATGTCCCGGGCCACCGCCAGCGGCAGGGCTCCGATCGAGGC
>NZ_JBGWAB010000308.1:0-1223 GCF_041862025.1 Streptomyces sp. AB3(2024) | reverse complement strand
TTTCACCGTGGAGTCGTCGGTGGTTGTACCAGTCGACGTACTCGGCGGTGGCGAGCTCGACGTCGGACAGCGTCTTCCACGGCCGCCGTGGCTTGATCAGCTCGGTCTTGAACAGGCCGATCGTGCTCTCCATCAGGGCGTTGTCGTAGGCGTCGCCGACCGAGCCGATCGAGGCGGCGATGCCTGCAGCGTCCAGATGTTCGGCGAGCCGGAAACTCGTGTATTGCGACCCGGCGTCGGAGTGATGGATCAACTCACCTGGCTGAATGGGGTGTTGGTCGCGGTCGCGTTGCCAGATCGCCATCTCCAGGGCGTCCAGCACGAAGACCGTCTCCTTCACGGTGGCCGCGGACCAGCCGACGATCCGGCGGGAGAAGGTGTCCACGACGAACGCCACGTAGACGACACCGGCCCAGGTCTTCACGTGGGTGAAGTCCGCGACCCAGCAGCGGTTCGGGGCGCCGGCGACGAAGTCCCGGTCGACCAGGTCCGGGGCCCGGCCGGCCTGGCCGCCGGGGAGCGTAGTGATCACGCGTTGGCCGCGGACCGCTCCGGCGATGCCGAGCTCGCGCATCAGGCGTTCGACGGTGCAGCGGGCCACGGCCTGGCCTTGGCGGTTCAGCTCCCGCCAGATCTTCCTCGCCCCGTAGACGCGGTAGTTGGTGTCGTAGACGTGATGGATCAGCTCCTTCAGCTCGCTGTCCCGCACGGTCCTGGCCGACGGCGCGGCCTGGCGTTTGTGGTGGGCGTAGTAGGTGGAGGGGGCGATCTTGCAGTCGTGCTCGGTCAGAACACGGCAGATCGGCTCGACGCCGCCGAAGCGGCCCTTGTGCTCGTCGATGAACGCTACGAGCGCGTGTGTGGCCGGTCGAGCTCGGCCGCGAAGAAAGACGCCGCCGCCTTCAAGATCTCGTTCGCCCGCTTCAGCTCGGCGATCTCCTTCTTCAGCGCCTTGAGCTGCGAAGACTCCTCCGTCGTGGCGCCCGGCCGGGCACCGGCATCGATCTGGTCCTGCCGCACCCACTTCCGGAGTGTCTCGGTGGTGCCGATGCCCAGCTTCTGGGCGACCGCTTTCATCGCGGCCCACTCGGTCTCGTAATCCGGCCGCACCTCGGCGACCATCCGCACCGCACGACGGCGCAGCTCAAGCGGGTACTGGGAAGGACGTGCCATGACTCGATCCTCTCAAATGATCGAGTCCCCACCAAACCCGGAACGGTTCA
>NZ_JBGWAB010000307.1:0-1264 GCF_041862025.1 Streptomyces sp. AB3(2024) | reverse complement strand
GGGTCTGCCGCACGATCGGGTGACATCTGAACTGGCTTGCCCTGTGGGGCAGGTGGGAAGGATGTCGCTGTGCCAAAGCCCTATCCGGAAGAGTTCCGCCAGGACGTCGTGCGGGTCGCGAGGAACCGCGGCCCGGGTGTGACGGTCGAGCAGGTGGCCACCGACTTCGGAGTCCACCCGATGACGTTGTGGAAGTGGATGCGCCGGGCGGACATCGACGACGGCTCCAAGCCCGGGACCTCCAGCCAGGAGAGCGCGGAACTGCGGGACGCACGTCGGCGGATCAAGCTGCTGGAGCAGGAGAACGAGGTCCTGCGCCGGGCCGCGGCCTATCTGTCGCAGGCGCATCTGCCGGGAAAAGGATCTACCCGCTCGTGAAAGAGCTGGCCGGGGACGGCGTGCCCGTCACGGTGACGTGCCGGGTGCTCAAGCTCGCCAGACAGCCCTACTACCGCTGGCTCGACCAGCCGGTGGCCGACTCCGTTCTCGAGGAGGCGTATCGCGCGAACGCGCTGTTCGACGCCCACCGTGAGGACCCGGAGTTCGGCTACCGCTTCCTGGCCGATGAGGCCCGCAGCACCGGGGCCGCCATGGCGGACCGGACCGCGTGGCGGATCTGCCGGGACAACCACTGGTGGAGCGTGTTCGGGAAGAAGCGCGGCCGGACCAAGAAGGCCGGCCCGCCGGTGCATGACGATCTCGTGCGTCGTGACTTCACCGCGGCCGGCCCGAACCGGTTGTGGCTCGCTGACATCACCGAACACGCCACCGGCGACGGCAAGCTGTATCTCTGCGCGATCAAGGATGTCTTCAGCAACAGGATCGTGGGCTACTCCATCGACACGCGGATGAAGTCCCGCCTGGCCGTGGCCGCCCTGGACAACGCCGTGGCCCGGCGTGAAAACGTCGACGGATGCATCCTGCACACCGATCGCGGCTCGCAATTCCGGTCCAGGAAGTTCGTCAGGGCGCTCGACCGGCACCGGATGGCCGGGTCGATAGGGAGAGTCGGGGCAGCCGCCGACAACGCGGCCATGGAGTCCTTCTTCAGCCTGCTGCAGAAGAACGTCCTCGACCGCAGGAAGTGGGCCACCCGCGAGGCACTACGGATCGCCGTCGTGACCTGGATCGAGCGGACCTACCACCGCCGTCGCCGGCAAGCTGCCCTCGGCCGACTGACCCCCGTCGAATTCGAGACCGTCATGACCACACCGGCCCTCCAGGCCGCGTGACTCAACCTGTCACCCGAACCTGCATCAGACCC
>NZ_JBGWAB010000306.1:0-1482 GCF_041862025.1 Streptomyces sp. AB3(2024) | reverse complement strand
CCCGGGCCCTCGCCGAGGCCGGGCTCGGCCACCTCGGCGGCCGTCTGGAACTGCGTACGTACGGGCCGGCGCCCGGAGCCCCGGGGCTCACCCGCGCCGCCCGCCGGGCCGTCGCCGTCGCGCTGACGGCCCGGCCCCGACCCTGACCCTCGCCCTGACCGTCCACCACCCCTCGCAGACAAGGTGCACCATGGAATCCCCCGTAGAAGGAACCGCCCCCGAGCGCGTGCAGTGGGGCCGGGTCGGCTCCCTGGTCGGCGGCCAGGCCGCCGTCCAGCTCGGCAGCTTCGCCCTGCTCATCGCCATGAACTGGACGGCCGTCCAGCTCGGCGGCACCCGCGCCGTGACCGTGCTGATGCTCGCCGCGACCGTGCCGCGCGCCCTGATGCTGATCTTCGGCGGGGCGGTGGCCGACACCCTCGGCCCGCGCTTCGTCCTGCTGCGCACCACGGCCGCCCGGGTCGTGCTGCTGGCCGTCGGGGCCGTACTCACCGCCACCGCCGAGCAGTTGTGGCCGCTGGTGGTGATCGCGCTCGTCGAGGGGGTGCTGCTGGGGCTGGCCGGACCGGCCTCGGGGGTCCTGCTGCCCATGTTCGCCCGGGGGGAGCAGCTGGCCCGCGCCAACTCCCTCTACGCGATGGTGCTGCGCGTCGCCCCGATCCTCGGCGCCCCCGCCGGGGCCTTCCTGATCACCGTCGGGGAGCTGTGGGTGGCCCTGCTGATCGGCGCGGTCACCGGGGCGATCTGGTTCGGCTGCCTGCTGCACGTGACCCACGGTTTCGTCCGCCCGGAGCCCGAGCCCGGGGTGTCGCTCGTCAAGCGCTCCGGTGACGGGTTCCGGCTGCTGGCCCGCCACCCGCGGCTGCGCTGGATGTTCGTGGCCGCGCTCTGCCTGGACATGGCCTTCAGCTGGCCCGCCGAGGTGGCCCTGCCGCTGCTGGTCTCCGAGCGCGGCTGGGGCGTGAGCGCGGTGGGCGTCGTCCTGGCGGCGTTCAGCGTGGGGGCGCTCGGGTCCAGCGCGGTCGGCGCGGCGCTCGCGCACCGCATCCCGATGTTCGTCCGGCTCGTCGTGACCGGGGCCGGGCTCGCCGCCGGGATCCTGGTGATGGCGCTGATGCCCTCGGTGGTGTCGCTCACCGCCGTCGCGGCCGGGGTCGGCCTGCTGTCCGGGCTGAACGGGCCCGCCATCGTGACCCTGTACCAGCAGTCCGCGCCGGAGGACCGGATGGGCGCCGCGATGTCCACCCTCTCCCTCTCCGGGATCGGTACGGCGCCGGTCTCGATCGCCGTGTTCAGCTCCCTGTCGCTGGTCCTCGGCGTGCAGACGACCTGGCTGGTGTGCGGGGCGATCGCCTTCGTCTCCCCGGTCGCCGCGGTACTGGCCCTGCGCCACCCGGCGCGGGCCGAGGAGCCGGCCGTGACGGAGCTGCCCGTCGCGGCCGCGGCGTGAACGCGCCGGTGCGGGCGGCGGGGGCGGGCCGA
>NZ_JBGWAB010000305.1:0-1508 GCF_041862025.1 Streptomyces sp. AB3(2024) | reverse complement strand
TGGAGGCCGCGGGCGTGAGCACGTACGTCGAGCTCGGGCCCGACGGGGTGCTGTCCGCGATGGCGCAGGCCTGCCTGGCCGACGACACCGGCACCGCCGCCTTCGTACCCACCCTCCGCTCCGGCCGCGACGAGGCCGAGACGCTGCTCTCGGCCCTCTCCACCGCCTATGTGCGCGGTACCGCCGTCGACTGGGCGGCGTTCTACCGCCCGCTCGGCGCACGCCCCGTCGACCTGCCGACGTACGCCTTCCAGCGCGGCGTCTACTGGCTTGACGCCGGCCGCGCGGACGGCGACGTCACGGCGGCCGGACTCGGCACCGCCGACCACCCGTTGCTCGGCGCCGAGGTCCAACTCCCCGACTCCGACGGCCACCTCTTCACCGGCCGCCTGTCGCTGACCACCCACCCCTGGCTCGGTGACCACCGCGTCATGGGCGCGGCCCTCCTGCCCGGCACGGCCTTCGTCGAGCTGGCGCTCCGGGCCGGCGAGCACCTCGGCTGCGACCTGGTCGACGAACTCACCCTCGAAGCACCCCTGGTGCTGCCCGAACAGGGCGGCGTACAGCTGCGGCTGGCCGTCGGCGCCGCCGACCCGTCGGGCCGTCGCCGCAGCCTCGCCCTCCACTCCCGCCCCGAGGGTGCGGACACGGACGCGCCGTGGACGCGGCACGCCGTCGGTGTGCTCGCGGCCGGGGCCGAACCGGCCCCGCAGGACCTCACCGAGTGGCCGCCCGCCGGCGCGGAGCCCGTCGAAGTGGCGGGCCTGTACGAGGGCCTCGCGGACTCCGGCTTCGGCTACGGCCCGGTGTTCCAGGGCCTGCGGGCCGCCTGGAGGCACGACGGCGCGTACTACGCCGAGGTCGCCCTCCCCGAGGGAGCCGCCGACGAGGCCGGCCGGTTCGGCCTGCACCCGGCCCTCCTCGACGCGGCCCTGCACGCGCTCGGACTGCGCGAGTCGGAGTCGGGCAGCGGCGAAGGACGGCTGCCGTTCTCCTGGTCCGGCGTCTCCCTCCACGCGGTCGGCGCCGCCGAACTGCGCGTCCGCCTGACCACCGCCCGGAACGGCGAGGTGGCCATCGCCATCGCCGACGCCGCTGGAGCCCCGGTGGCCTCGGTCGCCGGCCTGGCCCTGCGGTCCGTGAGCCGCGACCAGCTGAACACCGCCCCCGACCTGACCCGCGACGCCCTGTTCCGCATGGAGTGGGCCGAGTCCGCCTCGTCGGCCGGTTCCTTCGAGGACTGGTCCCTGTGGGGCGAGGGCGACGGGACCGCCGCCGCGACGGTGGTGTCCTGCCTGGAGCCCGGCGACGGGGACACGGCCGCTGCCGTGCACGCCGAGACCAGCCGGGTGCTGGAGCTGCTCCAGGAGTGGCAGGCGGCCGAGCGGCCCGCCGATTCGCGCCTGGTGTTCCTGACGCGGGGTGCGGTGGAGGCCGTGCCGGGTGAGGGTGTGTCGGACCTCGTCCATGCTCCGGTACGGGGCCTGGTGCGGTCGGCGCAGTCGGAG
>NZ_JBGWAB010000304.1:0-1543 GCF_041862025.1 Streptomyces sp. AB3(2024) | reverse complement strand
CCCTCGGCGCGGACGCGCCCCTCGGCCGGCCCGCGCGGCCGGCATGACGACCCGGCGGGGGCGGCCTGAGCCGGGCCCCGCACGGCCGGTTCCCGCAGGGCCCTGCCCCGCACGGCCGGTTCCCGCACGGCCCTGCCCCGCACGGCCGGTTCCCGCACGGCCCTGCCCCGTACAGCCCGCGGCTCCCCCGCCGTACCCGACCACGCCGTCCCTGCCCCGCCCCCGTACCCCCCCGGCCGCCCGCGGGGGCGGTACGGGGGCGGGGCACCGTCGTGACCACCATCCGGCCGAGAGGGCCGGGAAAGGGATACACCATGAACGTCCACAAGGGACTGATCCTCGACGAGACCGCCAAGTTCCACCTGGACGCGCAGGACGAGCGGCCCTTCGTCCCGGGCACGACCGAGATCTGGCCCGCCGGGGCCGTGCTGGACGAGCGGGACCGTGCGGCGCTGGTCGAGGCGGCGCTGGAGATGCGGATCGCCGCCGGACCCAGTTCGCGGCGGTTCGAGTCGCGCTTCGCCCGCAAGCTGGGGCGGCGCAAGGCGCACCTGACCAACTCGGGTTCCTCGGCGAACCTGCTGGCCATGACCGCCTTCACCTCGCACCTGCTGGAGGACCGGCGGCTGCGGCGCGGCGACGAGGTGATCACGGTGGCCGCCGGGTTCCCGACGACCGTCAACCCGATCATCCAGAACGGGCTCGTCCCGGTCTTCGTCGACGTCGAGCTCGGCACGTACAACACCACGGCCGAGCGGGTGGCCCGGGCCATCGGACCCAAGACCCGCGCCATCATGATCGCCCACGCCCTCGGCAACCCCTTCGAGGTCGCGGAGATCGCACAACTCGCCCAGGAACACGACCTGTTCCTCATCGAGGACAACTGCGATGCCGTCGGCTCCACCTACGACGGACAGTTGACGGGCACCTTCGGCGACATCACCACCGTGAGCTTCTACCCGGCGCACCACCTCACGATGGGCGAGGGCGGCTGCGTGCTGACCTCGAACCTGGCCCTCGCGCGGATCGTGGAGTCCCTGCGCGACTGGGGCCGGGACTGCTGGTGCGAGCCGGGCGAGACCAACAAGTGCCTCAAGCGCTTCGACTACCAGATGGGGACCCTCCCGGAGGGGTACGACCACAAGTACATCTTCTCCCACGTGGGCTACAACCTGAAGGCCACCGACATCCAGGCGGCCCTCGGCCTGACCCAGCTCGACAAGCTGGACGACTTCTGCGACGCCCGGCGCCGCAACTGGCGGCGGCTGCGCGACGGCCTCGACGGCCTGCCGTACCTGATCCTGCCCGAGGCCACCCCGCGCAGCGACCCGAGCTGGTTCGGGTTCGCGCTCACCGTGGACCCGCAGGCGCCCTACACCCGGGCCGCCCTCGTGGACTTCCTGGAGGGCCGGAAGATCGGCACCCGGCGGCTGTTCGCGGGCAACCTCACCCGCCACCCCGCCTACATCGGTGAGCCCCACCGCATCGTCGGCGACCTCACCAACAGCGACATCATCACCGACCAGACCTTCTGGATCGGCGT
>NZ_JBGWAB010000303.1:0-1589 GCF_041862025.1 Streptomyces sp. AB3(2024) | reverse complement strand
ATCCGCCGCGTGGACCGTGTGATCATCCGTTTCGCGGGTGATTCGGGTGACGGTATGCAGCTGACGGGTGACCGTTTCACGTCGGAGACGGCGTCGTTCGGGAATGATCTTTCGACGCTGCCGAACTTCCCGGCGGAGATCCGGGCGCCTGCCGGGACGCTGCCGGGTGTGTCGTCGTTCCAGCTGCATTTCGCGGACCACGACATCCTCACTCCGGGGGACGCGCCGAACGTTCTGGTGGCGATGAACCCGGCGGCGCTGAAGGCGAACATCGCCGATGTGCCGCGTGGTGCGGAGATCATCGTGAACACGGACGAGTTCACGAAGCGGCCGATGGCGAAGGTGGGGTACGAGAGGTCTCCGCTGGAGGACGGTTCGCTGGACGCCTACCGGGTGCACGGGGTGCCCCTGACCACTTTGACGGTGGAGGCGCTGAAGGACTTCGGGCTGTCGCGCAAGGAGGCCGAGCGCAGCAAGAACATGTTCGCGCTGGGGCTGCTGTCGTGGATGTACCACCGTCCGACGGAGAACACCGAGAAGTTCCTGCGGCAGAAGTTCGCGAAGAAGCCGGACATCGCCGAGGCGAACATCGTGGCGTTTAGGGCGGGGTGGAACTTCGGGGAGACGACGGAGGACTTCGCGGTCTCCTACGAGGTGGCTCCGGCGACGAAGGCGTTCCCTGCGGGTGTGTACCGCAACATCTCGGGGAACCTGGCGCTGTCGTACGGGCTGATCGCGGCGGCCCGGCAGGCGGATCTGCCGCTGTACCTGGGCTCGTACCCGATCACGCCGGCGTCGGACATCCTGCACGAGCTGTCGAAGCACAAGAACTTCGGGGTGCGCACGTTCCAGGCCGAGGACGAGATCGCGGGGATCGGCGCCGCGCTGGGTGCGGCGTTCGGGGGTGCGCTGGGGGTGACGACGACCTCGGGGCCCGGTGTGGCGCTGAAGTCGGAGACCATCGGGCTCGCGGTGTCGCTGGAGCTGCCGCTGCTGATCGTGGACATCCAGCGCGGCGGGCCCTCGACCGGTCTGCCGACCAAGACCGAGCAGGCCGACCTGCTCCAGGCGATGTACGGGCGCAACGGTGAGGCCCCCGTCCCGATCGTCGCCCCCCGCACCGCCGCCGACTGCTTCGACGCCGCCATCGACGCCGCCCGGATCGCGCTCACCTACCGCACCCCGGTACTGCTGCTCTCGGACGGCTACCTCGCCAACGGCTCCGAGCCCTGGCGGATCCCGGACGTGGCCGACCTGCCCGACCTCAGGGTGCAGTTCGCGACCGCCCCGAACCACACCCTGGCCGACGGCACCGAGGTGTTCTGGCCCTACAAGCGGGACCCGGAGACACTGGCCAGGCCGTGGGCGGTCCCGGGGACCCCGGGCCTGGAACACCGCATCGGCGGGATCGAGAAGCAGGACGGCACCGGGAACATCTCCTACGACCCGGCCAACCACGAGCTCATGGTCCGCACCCGCCAGGCCAAGATCGACGGCATCACCGTCCCCGACCTGGAGGTCGACGACCCGACCCGCACGGCCCGCACCCTGGTTCTCGGCTGGGGCTCCACCTACGGCCCCATCACCGC
>NZ_JBGWAB010000302.1:0-1620 GCF_041862025.1 Streptomyces sp. AB3(2024) | reverse complement strand
CCGTTGGTGTTGGAGGCGAAGACTTCGATGCGGCCGTCGGCGTTGTTGCCGGTGGCGAGTCGGTATCCGCCGCCGCCGAAGTTGGCCCAGGTGGACCACGAGCCGTTCACCGCGGTCTGCCACATGTGGTCGAAGGTGGCGTCGGAGAGGGCGAAGACCTCGAGTCGTCCGTCGGCGTTGGCCGCTACGGAGAGCTGTGCGTTGCGGGGTCCGCCTTCGAATCGCCACTGCGACCAGGCGCCGTTCACCGCGGTCTGCCAGGAGTGGTACACGCCGTCGGCTCCGGCGGCGAAGGCCTCCAGCCGCCCGTCCGCGGACCGCCCGGACACCACACGACCGGCGCCGTAGGGGTGCTTGGGGCCGGTGCTGCTCGTACCGGACCACAGTGCGTTGGCCATGATCACCGCGTCGTCCGCCTCGATGGCGTAGAGGCCGCGCAGGTCCTCGCGCGGTCGCTGGACGTGCCAGCACACCTCGCCGATCGCCTCGTTGTTCCACGAGCCGCCCGGATACATCCGTTCCACCTCGTCGAAGAAGGCGTTCGTGGCGTGGGCCGGGTTCAGCCGCTCCTCACGGGTGCCCCACCAGTCCTGCTGCTGGAACAGCCCGAGGCTGGTGTAGTCGACGGCCTGGGCGTAGTTGTTGACGCTGGACTCCACGATGATCGTGGCGATCGCGATGGCCGCGGCCCTCTGGTTGAGGCCCCGGTCCTTGACCGCCTGCGTGACCATCCGCGCGCAGGACACCTTGTAGGCGTCCATGTAGCCGGCCATCTTCGCGTGCAACTGCGGGTTGAGCTGGTCGGCCATGATGCCGTCGGCGGCCGACGGACCGGCCGGATCACACGGCACGGTCGGAATGGCGAAGCCCTGGGGGCCGCTGAAATACCGGGAGACCCCGGAGTGGTCCTTGCCCGGAACCGGATCCGGAACGGGCGCGTGTGCGGCGACGGCGACCGAGGCGGTCATCCCGACGGCCAACGCCCAGGTGCCGGCCACGAAGGCCAGTCTGGTGAACACGCGGCGCAAATCAGTTATCGCCATTGTCTGCCCTTCTATCGTGAAGTGAAATGTGCGGAGTTCACGCGATGCCCGGCCCTGCGGAAGTGCCCACCCAGCCCCATTCGGACCAGGCGGAGAAACCGGTCTGCCAGCGGTGGAAGACGCCGGCGCTGCTCGTCGCGAAGACTTCGATGCGCCCGTCGGCGTTGTGGCCGGCGGTGATCTCGGTGCCGCCACCGCCGATGGTTTCCCAAGCCGAATAGGGGGCGTTCGGATCGGTCTGCCAGATGTGGGCGGCGGTACTGCCGTTGATCGCGAACACCTCGACCCGGCCGTCCGCCGAACGGTCCGACGTCATCTCGGAGTTCGCCGGGCCGCCCATTCCCTCCCAGCCGGACCAGGCGGAAAGGCTGGTCTGCCAGCGGTGGAAGACGCCGCTGGGGTTGGAGGCGAAGACCTCCAGCCGTCCATCGGTGTTGTGATTGACGGTGAGGTCGTGTCCGCCGCCGCCGAAGGTCTCCCAGGCGGACCAGGCGCCGTTGACTCCGGTCTGGTAGAGGTGCTGGAAGGTGGTGTCGGAGAGGGCGAAGACTTCGAGTCGGCCGTCGGGTGCGGTTTC
>NZ_JBGWAB010000301.1:0-1652 GCF_041862025.1 Streptomyces sp. AB3(2024) | reverse complement strand
CCCGGTCAAGGGTGACTGGAACGGTGACGGGACCGACAAGGTCGGTGTCTACCGTCCGGCGGAGTCCGACTTCTTCGGCGCCGCCAAGGACTCCAACTCCGTGATCTACCAAGCCCGTTTCGGAGTCCCCGGCGACACCCCCATCACCGGCCAGTGGTGACCTCAACACCCGTCTGAGCCGGTGCTCGATCCGCCGAGCCGCCTCGGTCGAGGGCCGCGGCCCCGCTGGCAGCAGCGGGGCCGCCCCTCCCGCCCACCGCATCCACCGCTTACTTCCTACAGCTCTCACAGGAGACCTCCATGCCCCAAACACGCGCGTCCCGCCACTCTCTGACGCCCCTGAGGCGAGGCCTCGCCGTCCTGGCCGCCACGGCAGCCGTGATCGGCCCGTCCATCGGCTCGGCCCAGGCGGCGACGCCCGCTGCGGATGCCGCGTCCAAAACGGTGACCTTCCAAGGACACCGGTTCAAGGTCCCCGACAGTTGGGACGTCGTCGATCTGAACGCCGATCCCACCGCATGCGTACGCTTCGATCGGCACGCCGTCTACCTCGGCACTCCCGGCACGCAGCAGAACTGCCCCTCCCACTTGGTCGGTCGGACCGAGGCGCTGCTCCTGGAACCGGACTCGTCCGGCAGCACCGAGCAGGGCACCACGGTCCGCGAGGTCGAGCACGAGATCGTCGGCGGGGCCAAGGGCATGCGGGTGACGGCCACCTACGCCGACGACCAGTCCTTGGTCCGCGGCATCCTCGCGGCCGCCGGGGTGCCGGCCGCGGCGCCGGCGAAGCAGTCGCGCCTCGCCGCCGCACCGGCCGCCCGCTCGGCTGCACCCGTGACGGCGGCGGCCGCGGCGACGACCTCGGCCGACCTGACGAACTTCACCGGCAAGGGGTTCGACGCCTGCACCGCCCCGGACTCCGGCACCATGAACGCATGGATGACGAGCTCTCCGTACAGGGCCGTCGGCATCTACATCGGTGGCCGGAACAGGGCATGCCCCCAGAAGAACCTCACCGCCTCGTGGGTCCAGCAGCAGGCCTCCGCCGGCTGGCGCTTCATGCCGATCTACGTCGGCCCGCAGGCGAGCCAGATCAGCTCTCCCGCCGCCGAAGGCAAGAGCGTCGCGGATGACGCGGTGGACAATGCCGCCGCGCTGGGGCTCGGCCCCGGGTCCCTCCTGTACTACGACATGGAGGCCTACAGCAGCGCGTACTCGGGCAACGTGCTCGCCTTCCTCTCCGCCTGGACCGAGCAGCTCCACGCCCGCGGCTACAACTCCGCGGTCTACAGCAGCTCTTCCTCGGGCATCGCCGACCTGGCGTCCCACACGGGCAGCCACACCATGCCCGATGTCGTCTTCAGCGCCCAGTGGAACGGCGCCGCGGACACCAATGACCCGGCGCTCCCCAGCTGGGCGTGGGCCAACCACCAGCGCGTCCACCAGTACAGCGGCAACGTCACGGAGTCATGGGGCGGCAAGCAGATCCAGATCGACCGCGACTACCTGGACGTCGCCCTGAACGGGCCGGCGACTCCCAGGACCGCGACGACGGTGGGTGTGTACCGTCCGGGGGAGTCGTGGTTCTACGTGTCGGACCGGGGCGGGAACCTGTCGGGGAAGGCCGCGTTCGGTGCTCAGGGCGATATGCC
>NZ_JBGWAB010000300.1:0-1657 GCF_041862025.1 Streptomyces sp. AB3(2024) | reverse complement strand
ACCAGCAGCATCCCCACACCCTCGGCCCAGCCCGTACCGTCCGCCGCGTCCGAGAACGCCTTGCACCGGCCGTCCACCGCCAGCCCCCGCTGCTGCGAGAACTCCACGAAGAGGCCCGGTGCGGCCATGACCGAGGCGCCGCCGGCCAGGGCGACGTCGCATTCGCCACTACGCAGGGACTGGACGGCGAGGTGCAGTGCGACCAGGGAGGAGGAGCAGGCCGTGTCCACGGTCACCGCAGGGCCCTCCAGCCCCAGGGCGTACGAGACGCGGCCGGACATGACGCTGGCCGTGTTGCCGGTCAGGAGGTAGCCCTCGTAGCCCTGCGCGGGTTCGTACAGCCGGGGACCGTACTCCTGCGACATGGCGCCGACGAAGACGCCCGTGCGCGATCCCCGCAACGACGAGGCCGGCACACCCGCCCGCTCCAGCACCTCCCACGACGTCTCCAGCAGCAACCGCTGCTGCGGATCCATCGCCACCGCCTCACGCGGCGAAATACCGAAGAAGTCCGCATCGAACTCCCCCGCATCGTGCAGGAAACCCCCCTCCCGCACATACGAACGACCAGGAACACCAGGCTCCGGATCGAACAGCCCCTCCACGTCCCACCCACGGTCCACCGGGAAACCAGACACCGCGTCCACACCCGAGGACACCAGATCCCACAAACCCTCCGGAGAACTCACCCCACCCGGAAAACGGCACGCCATCCCCACGATCGCGATCGGCTCGTCGACAGGAAGGGGTGCGATGGCAGCCTGCCGGGGCGGCTCCGCGGCGGATGCCGTGAGGGGGGCCTGCTCCTGGAGCGTCTCGACGGCCTCGTCCCGGATCAGGCGAGCAACGGCGAGCGGGGTGGGGGCGTCGTAGATGAGGGTCGTGGGGAGGCGCAGGCCGGTCGCGGCGCGCAGCCGGTTGCGCAGTTCGATGCCGTTGACCGACTCGAAGCCCTGTTCCTTGAAGGTCTTCTCGGCCGCGATCGCCGCGGCGGAGATGTGGCCGAGGACGGTGGCCGCGTGGACGCGTACCAGGTCCAGTACGTGGTCGAGCTGCTCGTTCTCGGAGCGACCGCGCAGTTCGCGGCTGAGCAGGGTCTCGGTGGCCGTGTCGGCCGGCGACCGCGCCGGGTCGTCGGCCGCTCCGGAGCCCAGCCAGTGGTGGGTGCGCTGGAAGGCGTACGTGGGCAGGTCGACGCGGCGGGCGCCGGTGCCCTCGAAGAGCTGCGCCCAGTCGATGTCGGTGCCGCGCACGAACAGCTCGGCGGCGCACGTCAGGAAGCGTTCCAGGCCACCTTCGTCACGGCGCAGGGAACCGGTCGCCAGGACGTCGACACCGGCGGCGTCGGCGGCCTCCTGGATCCCGATGGTGAGGACGGGGTGCGCGCTGGACTCCACGAAGGTGGCGAAGCCGTCTTCCAGGAGGACCTTGACGGTGTCCTCGAAGCGGACGGGGTGGCGCAGGTTGCGGTACCAGTACCCGGCATCGAGACCGGTGGTGTCGACAGGCCCGGCGCTCACGGTCGAGTAGAACGGGATGTCCGCCGTGCGCGGCACGATCGGCCCGAGCACCTCCAGCAGCTCGGCCTCGATCCGCTCCACATGCGCGGAATGCGAGGCGTAGTCGACGGGCACCTGACGGGCCCGGATCCCCTCCT
>NZ_JBGWAB010000299.1:0-1681 GCF_041862025.1 Streptomyces sp. AB3(2024) | reverse complement strand
CCCCCCCCCCCCCCCCCCCCCCCCCCCCCCCCCCCCCCCCCCCCCCCCCCCCCCCCCCCCCCCCCCCCCCCCCCCCCCCCCCCCCCCCCCCCCCCCCCCCCCCCGCCCCCCGACCACCACGGACAGACCCGTACGACCGCCTCTCTGGCATGGAGCCCACGCACATGGTGAACGAGGACAAGCTTCGCGACTACCTCAAGCGGGCGACCGCCGATCTGCGCCAGGCCCGCAGGCGGTTGCGCGAGGTCGAGGAACAGAACCAGGAGCCCATCGCGATCGTCGCGATGAGCTGCCGCTACCCGGGCGGTGTCCGCACCCCCGACGACCTGTGGCGGCTCGTCGCCGACGGCCGTGACGCCGTCTCGGGCTTCCCGGCGGACCGCGGCTGGGACGTGGAGACGCTCTACGACGCCGACCCCGACAGCGCCGGATCCAGCTACGTCAGCGAGGG
Organism: Streptomyces sp. AB3(2024); assembly: GCF_041862025.1. Taxonomy (NCBI): domain Bacteria; kingdom Bacillati; phylum Actinomycetota; class Actinomycetes; order Kitasatosporales; family Streptomycetaceae; genus Streptomyces; species Streptomyces sp. AB3(2024). The sequence continues at coordinate 1,230 of NZ_JBGWAB010000299.1, read as the reverse complement.
CGGCTTCCTCTACGACGCCGCCCGCTTCGACCCCGCGCCCTTCGGGATCTCCCCGCGCGAGGCGATGGCGATGGACCCGCAGCAGCGGCTGCTGCTGGAGACCTCGTGGGAGGCCTTCGAGCGGGCCGGCATCGACCCGACGTCCCTGCGCGGCAGCCGGACGGCCGTCTTCGCCGGCGTGATGTACCACGACTACACCGCCCGCCTGGACTCCGTACCCGAGGGCGTCGAGGGCTTCCTCGGCACGGGCAGCTCCGGGAGCATCGCCTCGGGCCGCGTGGCCTACACCTTCGGGCTGGAGGGCCCGGCGGTCACCGTCGACACCGCCTGCTCGTCCTCCCTGGTCACCCTGCACCTCGCCGTGCAGGCCCTGCGGGCGGGGGAGTGCACCATGGCCCTGGCCGGAGGTGTCACCGTCATGGCGACCCCGGCCACCTTCACCGAGTTCAGCCGCCAGCGCGGCCTGGCCTCCGACGGCCGCTGCAAGCCCTTCGCCGCCGCGGCCGACGGCACCGGCTGGGGCGAGGGCGTCGGCATGCTCCTCGTGGAGCGCCTGTCCGACGCGCAGCGCAACGGACACCCCGTCCTGGCCGTGATCCGCGGCAGCGCCATCAACCAGGACGGCGCGAGCAACGGCCTCACCGCCCCGAACGGCCCCTCGCAGCAGCGCGTGATCCACCAGGCCCTCACCAACGCCCGTCTGGCGGCCGCCGACGTGGACGTGGTCGAGGCGCACGGCACCGGCACCACCCTGGGCGACCCGATCGAGGCCCAGGCCGTCCTGGCCACCTACGGCCAGGACCGGCCGGCCGACCGGCCGCTGCTGCTCGGCTCGATCAAGTCCAACATCGGCCACACGCAGGCCGCCGCGGGCGTCGCGAGCATCATCAAGATGGTCGAGGCGATGCGCCACGGCGTCGTACCGAAGACGCTCCACCTGGACGAGCCCACCCCGCACGTCGACTGGGAGGCGGGCGCCGTCTCCCTCATCGGCGAGACCCGCGACTGGCCGGAGACCGACCGTCCGCGTCGTGCGGGTGTGTCGTCGTTCGGGTTCAGCGGGACGAACGCGCATGTGATCGTGGAGCAGGCGCCGGAGCCGGCGGAGGCTTCGGCGGGTGGGGCGCGGTCGGGTATGCCGGTGGTGCCGTGGGTGCTGTCGGGTAAGAGTGCGGGGGCGTTGCGGGCGCAGGCGGAGCGGTTGGCGGGTCTGCCGGGTCTGGTGGATGT
>NZ_JBGWAB010000298.1:0-1682 GCF_041862025.1 Streptomyces sp. AB3(2024) | reverse complement strand
TTTACGTGTCCGGACGTCCCTCGGCCACGATGCGCCGTCCTTCACGGCGGATGTTGCGTTCGGCGTTCTCGTCCCGGTCGTGGACTGTTCCGCAGGAGCATGTCCACTTCCGGATCTTGAGCCCTTCCAGTCCCTTGGGTCCTTCGATGCTGCCGCACCCGGGCGCTGAGCAGAGCTGGGTGGAGGGGAAGAACCGGTCCACCTTGGCGAAGGTGCGCCGGTACCGTGCGCATTTGGCTTCCAGGGTGCGGGCGAACATGCCCAAGCTCTGGTCGTGGACGGACTTGGCCCGCTTGCCCTTCTTCGATCCCATGCCCTTCACGTTCAGGTCCTCCAGGTACACGGCTTGGCTCTCGCGCGTGATCTTGGTGGTTTCCTGCTCGATGAAGTCACGGCGTTTGTCCGCGATCTTGGCGTGGATCTTCGATACGGCAAGCTTGGCTTTGCGCCGGTTGCTGGAGCCCTTCTGAGCGCGGGACAGCTTGCGCTGAGCGCGGCGAAGTTTCTTCTCCTGGCGGCGGAAGAACTTCGGGGAGCTGATTTTCCGGCCGCGCAGGACGGCGTAGGTGGACAGGCCCAGGTCGATCCCGGTTTCTGTCTCGTCCAGGTCCAGCTCGGGCAGTGGCTTGTCTTCGGCCTCCACCACGAAGCTGGCGAAGTACCTGCCGGACGCGTCCTTGACCACGGTTACGGATGACGGGGCGGAGGGAAGCCGGCGGGACCAGCGGATCTTCACGTCGCCGATCTTCGGAAGGCGCAGCGCGCCGCCCTCGGTGATCGAGAAGCGGGCGTTGGTGGTGAAGCGGATGGCCTGGCGGCTGGTCTTTTTCTTGAACTTCGGCGGCCCCATCTTCGGGCCCTTGCGGGTGCCGTTCTTGGAGGCGAAGAAGTTGGAGTACGCGGTCTCCAGATCCCGCAGGGACTGCTGGAGCACCACGGCCGACGCATCGTCCAGCCAGTGCCGGTCTTCGGTCTTCTTGGCGTCGGTGACGAATCGCTTCGAGAGTTCCGCCGCTGTCGGGCGCTTGGCGCCCTGCTTGTAGGCGTCCTGACGAGCACGGAGGGCGTCGTTGAAGACGACGCGGGCGCACCCGAACGCCTTCGCCAGCATGATCCGTTGCGGGGCACTCGGGTACAGCCGGAACTGATACCTGAGCTTCATGGCGATCACCGTACTACGGTTGGTTTATGGCTGACACGCAGGACATCAGGACTGGTCGACACTGTGCGTTCGCACTTCACGCACACTTGGTTTTCGTGACGAAGTACCGACACAAGGTCTTCACGGACGCGCACCTCAAGCGGATGGAGGAGATCATGCGGTCCGTGTGCGCGGACTTCGAGTGCGAGCTGGTGGAGTTCAACGGCGAGAACAGCCATGTCCACCTGCTCGTGAACTTCCCGCCGAAGGTCGCCCTGTCCAAGCTGGTCAACAGCCTCAAGGGCGTCAGCTCTCGCAGGCTCCGCCAGGAGTACCCGGAACTGGTCCGGCACTACTGGCGGGCGCAACGGTTGTGGTCCGGCTCATACTTCGCCGGATCGGTCGGCGGGGCCCCGCTGTCGATCGTCCGTCAGTACATCGAGCAGCAGAATCGTCCGCTGTGACCTGCGGGTCAGAGCAGTTCTGAGAATCGCTTCACCACCGGGCTGAAGCCCGATGCACTGCGATTAGCCCCGGTAGC
>NZ_JBGWAB010000297.1:0-1771 GCF_041862025.1 Streptomyces sp. AB3(2024) | reverse complement strand
CGACCATCCGCACCGCACGACGGCGCAGCTCAAGCGGGTACTGGGAAGGACGTGCCATGACTCGATCCTCTCAAATGATCGAGTCCCCACCAAACCCGGAACGGTTCAGATCACATCGCGGACAGTGTCCTCGTCCGCCTGCACCAGATGGGCGATTACCGGGACGCGGTTCCCGCCGGCCGAGGCCAGCAGCATCATCGCCCGCCGGTAGCGCACCGAACTGGTGCTACCCCGACGCACGATCCGCTGCAGCTTCTGCCCTTCCTGGTCGGTCAGTCTGCGCACACGGACAGGCTCGGCCACCGCACCTCCACGGGTCGGATCGGACGTCACCGCACATCCAACCGCCCCGACCACCAACCCGGCGAACCAACCCGGTCACAGCACTACGAACGGCTGGACCGCCTGGAGGCCGCGCTCGCCCCGGAGAGGGTTGTACCGAGCGGGGGCTGAACCGTGGGCTGGACGGTTGCTTCCAGCTATTTCGTCAGCGTGTCGAGTGCCTTCCTCGCCTCACCCAACAAGTCGCTGACCTGGCGCAGAGCATCTTCCTGGGCGTCGGCGGGCTTGCTGGCCGTTCCAGCGGAGGAGGCCTGGCCCGGCTCCCGCCTCGGATACCGTGTTGCTCTACGGGGTGCCATAACGGATGTGGCGCCCCCCACCGGAGGTAGTCAGCGTATGAGTTCAAAGCGCAGCAAGAATCCAGCCCTGCCCGTGCTTGACGACGCATTCCGACTCGCGTCGGTCAAGGACGCCGAAGAGTCCACCCGTGACTTGGCCGCGCGGCTGGCCACCACCGAGCTGCGCCGCGTTTCCCACCCGGGCCGGGTCACCTGGGAGCCCACCGATCAGGCCGAGCCCCTTTCGGTCCCGCCGACTGTGGTCGACGGTGACGGGGACCTGTGGCTGCGGGACCGGGGCACTGGCACCTGGACCATGCCCGAGTTCAACCCGAAGGAGTTCCCGGCCCGCTGTGGCGAGGTTCTGACGTGGAACGAGCTTGCCTGCGAGTTCGGCCCGCTTACCGCACTGGCCGATGACCGCCGCATCGGCGGCGGCCGGCGTCGCTGACCGCGCAGCCTTCTGGGATGGCCGCGCCCCTGAAGCGCCCGTTACGGGTAGCTGGGAGCTCCAGCTCACCGCCGAGGGACCAGCTGGGTAGCGGTCGGCCTTCAGTTGCCGTGGTGAGCGCGCGGCCCAGCTCGCCGATCGACTGGTGCCAGTCGGCCAACTGCCCGAGCAGGCCGCGCACCAGCGTCGAAAGCGGCCAGGGCGACACGTTCAGTGCAACACCGCCGCGCATCGCGCTCTGACCTGCGGTGATGCCTCGGATAGAGGTTCGTGGAATCGGTGTTGCACCTCGCGTTGCAGGCCCGCGCCATGTCCGGGCGGAGCCGCCGGCCGCCGACAGCACGAGGCCCCGGGCGATGACGCCCGGGGCCTCTCTGTGCACTTCGCTCGACCGTCCTGTTCAACGACCAGCCGCAGCCGGTGTCACGCCCAGTCCACGCCCAGCTTCGCGAGGGCGGCGAGCTGGTCGGCGGTGAGCTTGTCCCGCCGGCTCTTGGTGTTGGAGACCCACACACCCAGCTTCACGACGACCGGCTCCGCCTCGCCCTCGACCGCGATCTCCTCCCCGTGGGCCCTGGGGACGGGCCGATGGGTGCGATCTCTCGGTTTAGGGACAGTGGTGTGAGAGACAGTGGCCTCTTGGGGTGTTGGTGCTGGTCAAGGCTTGCTCTGAGATCGGGTGTCACTGTCTTTGATGTGA
>NZ_JBGWAB010000295.1:0-1825 GCF_041862025.1 Streptomyces sp. AB3(2024) | reverse complement strand
CGCTCGGCCCTGCGGGCACGCGCGCGCCCGCCGCCACCTCGACGCACACATCACACGGCCCTTGTGCGACGAACACCCACATCACATTTCTGCAACTGTTCAGAAGGTTCCCCGCTGTTAGCCCAGCGCCCTGCTTGGCTGGGCCAGCACGGCGAACTCCCTTGGTGCAGTCCCTCGTTCACTGTCGCCCCGGCCCGCCGCTGGGCCGCGATTAAGGAACTCCATGCGATCACGCGCATTCTCCGTCCCCCTTGCCACGGCCGCACTGATCGGTGGCGTGACACTTGGCGCAACACCGGCCCAGGCGGCAGGGGAAGACTGCCCGTCCGATTTCGTGTGCCTCTACGAAGACACTGGTTACAACGGTCTCAGGCACGACTTCCGGGGCAGGCTGGGCGCCATCCAGTTGAACGCGGTCCTGAACGGGATGGCGAACGACCGGACGTCCTCCATCGTCAACAACACCAACCTGGTCGAGCGCTTCTACCAGAACTACGACCAGGGCGGGAAATACATCAAGCTGTACCCCGGATGGGCCGCAGCCGACCTGCGGAGGGTGACGATCTACAACGCAGACGGCTCCTACTTCGGCGTAAACACCTTCAACGATCGCATCTCCTCGTTCAACGGGTCGTACAACTAGGGCCCGTGTGATGCCGTAATCAACTGCTGGGTTCTGGCCTGTTCGAGGCGTGGAATCCGGTACGACTGTGGTCGTGACGCGTAGGCAACTCACTCATGCCCAGTGGAAGTTCATCGAGCGTATCTGCCGATCGGTAGGTACGGGCCGTATCCGGAGCGGTTGCGGGAGCAGTTCGAGGGTGTGATCTGGCGGTTCCGCTCCAGTGGGCAGTGGCGGGAGAAGCCTGCCGAGTTCGGGCCCTGGGCCACCGTCTACGGACGCTTCCGCGTCTGGCGGGACGCCGGTGTGTTCACGGCCCTGCTGGAGGGCCTGATCGCCGAGGGTGCCCGGGCGGGAAGAACGGACTTGTCGCTGGTCAGCGTGGACTCCACCACGGTCCGCGCCCACCACGACGCCGCGGGGATGCGGGTCAGCAAGCACCTCATGAAGGCCCTGGAAGAAGCCGGGCAGGAGCAGGAGACAGCCCGGCAAAAGGGGGCGGCGCGGAGGAACAGAACGGACAGGACGAACGCCGGCGCATCCGGCGAAAACACAAGATCCGCCTGACCGAAGCCCTGCTCGGCCGGTCCCGGGGCGGCCTCACCAGCAAGATTCACCTCGCCGCGGACCGCCAGTGCCGTCCGCTCACGCTGGTCCTGACCGCCGGGCAGGCCGGGGATAGCCCGCAGTTCATCCCCGTGCTCGCGAAGGTGAGAATCCGCCTGCCGGTCGGCCGTCCCCGCACGACGCCCGGCGCGGTCGCTGCGGACAAGGCGTACTCGTCCCGCGGTAACCGCGCCTACCTGCGTAAACGCGGGATCAAGGCCGTCATCCCAGAAAAGAAGGACCAGGCCGCCAACCGCAAGAAGAAGGGCACGCAAGGCGGCCGGCCCATCAGCCACGACGCCGACCTCTACAAGGAACGCAACACCGTCGAACGCCTGATCAACAAGCTCAAAGCCTGGCGAGGCATCGCCACCCGCTACGACAAAACCCCGGACAGCTACCTCGCCGGCCTCCACCTCCGCGCCGCCATGATCTGGATCGACGACCTCCTCAAAACCGCCGACTGATCACGACATCACACACGCCCTAGTCCCGTACTTCGCGGGTCGCTGATTCGTATGGTGTGACCGGTCCGGGAGTGTCCCGGACCGGTCGTGTGGCGTTGGTCCGGATGTGTCGATGACTTCCCGGTCCCCG
>NZ_JBGWAB010000294.1:0-1841 GCF_041862025.1 Streptomyces sp. AB3(2024) | reverse complement strand
CACCACACCAGCCACGGGGCCGGCCCCGGTCAGCAGCCCGCCCAGCGCGTCCCGGTCCGTACCGGGCTCGACCACGAGGCGGCGTACCTCGGCACCGCGCGCGGCCAGCGCACCCGCCACGGCCGTGTCGTCCACGTCCCCGGCAGGCGTCACGAGCAGCCAGGTGCCCAACAGCCCGGTACCGGCCGCGGAGTCCGTCAGCGGCTTCCACGACACCCGGTAGCGCCACGCGTCCACCTCGGAGCGGGTCCGCAGGCCACGGCGCCACGCCGACAGGGCGGGCAGGGCCGGCAGGACGGTGTCCCAGGCGTTCTCGTCGTCCAGGTCCAGGGCGGCGGCGAGGGACTCCATGTCCTCACGCTCCACCGCGTCCCAGAAACGGGAGTCCATGTCGTCCCCGGCACCCTTGCGGGCTGCCGGAGCCGCCGGCATCTCCAGCCAGTAGCGCTGGCGCTGGAAGGCGTACGTCGGCAGCTCGATGCGCCGGGCACCCGTACCGGCGAAGTAGGCGGACCAGTCCACCTCCACACCCCGCACGTGGGCCTGAGCCAGTGCGGCGACGGCCGTCTCCGGCTCGGGCCGCCCGCTGCGCAGAACGGGTACGAAGCCGGCGGTCTCGCCGCTCACGCATTCCTGGCCCAGGGCGGAGAGCACGCCCGACGGGCCGATTTCGAGGTACGTCGTGACGCCGGCCGCTTCGAGGGCCTGCATGCCGTCGAGGAAGCGCACGGCTTCGCGGACGTGCCGCACCCAGAACTCGGCCGAACTCATCTCGTCCGAGACCAGGGCACCGGTCAGGTTCGACACCACCGGGATGCGCGGGGCGGCGAAGGTGAGGCCCTGCACGACCTGGCGGAAGTCGTCCAGCATGCCGTCCATGTGCGGCGAGTGGAACGCGTGGCTGACGGTGAGGCGCTTGGTCTTGCGGTCGGAGAGGGCCTCCACGACCGCGGCGGCAGCGTCCTCGTCACCGGCGATCACGACCGAGGTCGGCCCGTTCACGGCGGCGATGCTCACGCGGTCGGTCAGCAGCGGCAGGACCTCGTCCTCCGAAGCCTGCACCGCGATCATCACACCACCCGAAGGCAGCGCCTGCATCAGCCGGCCACGCGCCTCCACCAGCGTGCACGCGTCGTCCAGCGACAGGACCCCCGCCACGTGCGCGGCGGCGATCTCACCGATGGAGTGACCGGACAGGTAGTCGGGCTTCAGGCCCCAGGCCTCGACCAGCCGGAAGAGTGCCACCTCGACCGCGAACAGCGCGGGCTGGGTGTAGCGCGTCTCGTCCAGGAGACCTGCGTCCGCGCCGAACAGCACATCCTTCACCGGCAGTTCGAACCGCGCGCACACCTCGTCCAGGGCGGCCTTGAACACCGGGAAGGTGTCATACAGCTCGCGGCCCATGCCCAGGCGCTGGCTGCCCTGACCGGTGAAGAGGAAGGCGAGCTTGCCGGAGACCGGCGATCCCTCGACCACACCGGCCGGCGTACGGCCGTCCGCCAGCGCCGCGAGGCCGGCCAGCAGCCCCTCACGGTCAGCGGCGAAGACCGCCGCCCGGTCCTCGAACAGCGCCTTGCCCGACGCCAACGACCACGCGACGTCCACCGGACGCACATCGGGCGCGGACAGGACGAAGGACTGAAGGCGGCGCGCCTGCGCCCGCAGGGCATCTTCGCCCTTCGCGGACAGCGTCCACGTCACCACCGGCAGCGGGGCGTCCTCCGCAGATGCCTCTGCCACGTCGGTGACCGGCGGCTGCTCGATGATGGTGTGCGCGTTCGTGCCGCTGATGCCGAAGGAGGAGACACCCGCGCGGCGCGGGCGGCCGGTCTCCGGCCACT
>NZ_JBGWAB010000293.1:0-1861 GCF_041862025.1 Streptomyces sp. AB3(2024) | reverse complement strand
AGGGGACCCGCCTACCCCCTCCGAGGGGGTGCCCGGGGGCCGTCCGGGTACTACGACACCGCTTCGTATGTGACCTGGGTCCTATGGGACGGCTCACCGCCACACCCCCCGGATCTCACCGATCGTGACCGGCCGTGTCCCCCTCGGAAAGGGGATCCGGGGCGGACGCGCCCTCCCGCCCGAAGGAGACGGGGGCGTCGAAGGCGGCCTTCCGCGTGGCCCGCCGCAGTGCCTTCAGCAGGGTGGCCCCGAGGGCGAGGGTCAGGACGACGGTCAGCGCCGCCCGCCCCAGGTCCCAGCCCAGCGAGGTCGCCGCGCAGTACGCGACGAAACGCGCCAGGTTCTGCGCCACCGGGTCGCCGGGGTGGAAGGAGACCCCCTGGCCCATGCCCTGCAGGAGCACCCAGCCCTGGAGGTTCATGACCGTGCCGTACGCGAACGAGCCCAGGAACCCGTACGCCGCCAGCATCGCCAGCTCGGCCCGCCCCCGGACCCTCTCCGGGCCGGGCAGCAACCCGGCGCCGAGCGAGAACCAGCCCAGGGCCAGCATCTGGAACGGCATCCACGGCCCGACCCCACCGGTGAGCAGGGCCGACGCGAACATGGTGACGGAGCCCAGGACGAAGCCGAACCCCGGACCGAGGACCCGGCCGCTGAGCACCATCAGGAAGAACATCGGCTCCAGCCCGGCCGTGCCCGCGCCGAGCGGCCTCAGGGCCGCCCCCACGGCAGCGAGCACGCCCAGCATCGCCACCGCCTTGGCGTCCATCCCCTGGTCCGCGATGGTCGCCACGACCACCGCCACCAGCAGGGGCAGCAGCGCCGCGAACAGCCACGGGGCGTCCTGGGAGTGGGCCAGGCCCGACTGGCGGTCGGCCAGCAGGGGCCAGCCGAAGGCGGCGATGCCGATCAGGGTGACGAGGACCAGGGCCGCGGCGGCACGCGGACCGACGCGGACGGGGCGGCCGGGGCGGAGGGGGCGGGCAGGGCGGCCGGAGCCGCCGGAGCCGCCGGTGTCCGGGAGGCCGGGGGCGGGGCGGTTCACGGGGTTCCTCCGAGGGCCGCGGCCACCTGGGACACCGTGAGCCAGTGCCCCGGGGCCAGGATCTTGGCCACCTGCGGGGCGAAGGCGGGGGAGGAGACGACGACCTCGGCCGTAGGGCCGTCCGCGACGACCTCGCCGCCCGCCAGGATCACCACCCGGTGGGCGAGCTCGGCCGCCAGCTCCACGTCGTGGGTGGCCAGCACGATGGCGTGCCTGTCCGCGGCGAGCCCGCGCAGCAGCCCGACCAGCCGCGCCTTGGCGGCGTAGTCCAGGCCGCGGGTGGGTTCGTCGAGGAGGAGCAGGGCCGGCCGGCCGGTCAGGACCAGAGCGAGGGCCAGGGTCAGCCGCTGGCCCTCGGACAGGTCCCGGGGGTGGGTGTCGTCCGGTACGCCGGGCAGCAGGGCCGCGACCAGGTCACGGCAGGTCCCGGGGGCGGCGTCGGCGTCGGCGTCGGCCGCGGCGCACTCTGCGGAGACGGTGTCGGCGTAGAGGAGGTCGCGCGGCTCCTGCGGGACCAGGCCCACCCGGCGCACCATCTCCCGCGGCGGGGTGCGGTGGGGCGCGCGGCCGGCGACGGTCACCTCGCCGGCCGAGGGGGCCAGGGTGCCGATCAGGGATGCGAGGAGGGTGGACTTGCCGGCGCCGTTGCGGCCCATCAGGGCGACGGTCTCGCCGGGGGCGACCGAGAGGGTGACGTCCCGGAGCACCTCTGCGCGGGGCCCGCGGCGCACGCGGAGGTCGCGGACGACGGCCGCCGGGGCGGAGCCCGGGGCCGACGGGTCCGCCGCGCGGGTCCCGGGGGCGGGACGGCGCCCG
>NZ_JBGWAB010000292.1:0-1926 GCF_041862025.1 Streptomyces sp. AB3(2024) | reverse complement strand
CGCCGAGATCGCCGTCTCCCGCCTCACCGAGCGGGGCGCGACCCGCGCCGACGACAAGCTCTCCGAAGCCGCGATGGAAGACCGCAAGCGCGAAGGGTACTTCTAACCATGACGACCACCACCGAGCAGCTCAGCGCCACGACGCTGCTGCGCTTCGCCACCGCGGGATCCGTCGACGACGGGAAGTCCACCCTGGTCGGCCGCCTGCTGCACGACTCCAAGTCGGTCCTGGAGGACCAGCTCGAAGCCGTGGAGCGGGTCTCCCAGGACCGCGGCCAGGACACTCCGGACCTGGCGCTGCTGACCGACGGCCTGCGCGCCGAGCGCGAGCAGGGCATCACCATCGACGTGGCCTACCGCTACTTCGCCACCGCCCGCCGCCGGTTCATCCTCGCCGACACCCCCGGGCACGTGCAGTACACCCGCAACATGGTCACCGGCGCCTCCACCGCCGACCTGGCCGTGGTCCTCGTCGACGCCCGCAACGGCGTCATCGAACAGACCCGCCGCCACGCCGCCGTCGCCGCCCTCCTGCGCGTCCCCCACGTGGTCCTCGCCGTCAACAAGATGGACCTCGTCGACTACCGCGAGACCGTCTTCGCGAAGATCGCCGAGGAGTTCACCGCCTACGCCTCCGAGCTGGGCGTCCCGGAGATCACCGCGATCCCGATCTCGGCCCTGGCCGGCGACAACGTGGTGGAGCCCTCCGCGAACATGGACTGGTACGGCGGACCGACGGTGCTGGAGCACCTGGAGACCGTCCCGGTCAGCCACGACCTCACCGCCTGCCCGGCGCGTTTCCCGGTGCAGTACGTGATCCGCCCGCAGACCGCGGAGCACCCCGACTACCGGGGCTACGCGGGCCAGATCGCCTCCGGCGTCCTGCGCGTCGGCGAGGCCGTCACCGTCCTGCCCTCCGGCCGCACCAGCACCATCGAGGGCATCGACGCCCTCGGCGAGTCCGTGGACATCGCCTGGGCGCCGCAGTCGGTGACGGTAAGGCTCAAGGACGACATCGACATCTCGCGCGGTGACCTGATCGCGCCGTCCGCGAGCGCGCCGGCCACCACGCAGGACGTCGTCGCGACCGTCTGCCACGTCGCCGACCAGCCCCTGGCCGTGGGTGCGCGGGTGCTGCTCAAGCACACCACCCGCACGGTCAAGGCGATCGTCAAGGAGATCCCCTCGCGGCTGACCCTCGACGACCTCTCCCAGCACCCGGCCCCCGGGCAGCTGGTGGCCAACGACATCGGCCGCGTCGTCGTCCGCACCGCCGAGCCGCTCGCCCTCGACGCGTACGCCGACTCCCGCCGCACCGGGTCCTTCCTGCTGATCGACCCGGCCGACGGCACCACCCTGGCGGCGGGCATGGCGGGCGAGTCCTTCGCCTCCCAGGCCAAGACGGCCGTCCAGGCGGATGAAGAAGGGTGGGACTTCTAACTCATGCTCTCCGACATCTACTCCACCTTCGCGAAGGAGGGCGGCCGCGTGGGCAGCGGCGTCCTCGGCAGCGGCCAGGGAGGGGTGGCGCGATGTGCGCGATGACGTACGCGCACCGCATGCGCGCCCTCACCCCCCACGAGCCGTACCCGTCCTTGCTCCAGAAACGAAGACGTGCGTCATGACGCCATGACGCTACGAGAGGAAGTCCTCCCGTGCCTGCCACCGGTACCACCCGCACCACCCTGCGCCGCGGCATCGTCGCCGCCGCCGCCCTGCCGCTCCTGATCGGCGCCCTCGCCTCCTGCGGCTACGGCTCCGAGGCCAAGAAGGACGAGCCCAAGGACACCGCGGCCTCCAACGTCACCGATGGCACCAAGAAGCTCTCCGCCTCCGAGGTCCGCATCGGGTACTTCCCGAACCTGACGCACGCCACCGCTCTGGTCGGCCTCCAGGAGGGCCTGATCGAGAAGGAACTGAACGGCA
>NZ_JBGWAB010000291.1:0-2059 GCF_041862025.1 Streptomyces sp. AB3(2024) | reverse complement strand
CGTAGTCGTGGTACATGACGCCGGCGAAGACGCCGGTCCGGCTGCCCCGCAGAACGGCCGGGTCGATGCCCGCTCGCTCGAAGGCCTCCCACGAGGTCTCCAGCAGCAGCCGCTGCTGCGGGTCCATGGCCAGGGCCTCGCGCGGCGAGATCCCGAAGAACGCCGGGTCGAACTCCGCCGCCTCGTGCAGGAAGCCGCCCTCACGCGTGTAAGAGGTACCCGCATGATCCGGGTCCGGGTGGTAGAGCGCCTCTCCGTTCCAGCCGCGGTCCGTCGGGAACGCGGTGATGCCGTCCCCGCCCGAGGCGACGAGCTGCCACAGGTCTTCGGGCGTCCGCACCCCACCGGGGAAGCGGCAGCCCATGCCCACGATCACGATCGGATCGTCCGCCACACCGGCGACCGGCCGAACGCGGGCCATCAGCTGCCCGCGGCCGAGGTTCTGCTCTTCGGCTCCGGTGGTCACGGCGAGTTCGGCCAGGAGGTGGCGGGCCAGTGCGACGGGGGTCGGGTAATCGAAGATCAGCGTGGGCGGCAGACGCAGACCGGTCTCCGCCTTCAGTACGTTCCGCAGCTCCACGGCCGTCAGGGAGTCGAAGCCCAGATCCCGGAAGGCACGCTCGGCATCCACCGACCCCGCACCCGAGTGACCCAGCACCACGGCAACCCGCCCGCAGACCAGCTCCAGCAGCACACCCTCCCGCTCGGCCACCGGCAGCCCCATCAGCCGCGCGACCAGCGGCGAACCACCCTCCACACCACCGTCCCGCCGTTCCACCATCCGGCGCGCCGGAACCCGCACCAGCGCCCGCAGCAACGCGGGCGTCGAACCCGCAGACACCGCCTGCGCCCGCAACACCGCAACATCCAGGTGCATCGGCAGCAACACCGCCGCATCCACCACCATCGCCGCATCGAAGAGCGCCAGGCCCTCGTCGGCCGCCAGTGCGCCGACCCCGTCCCGGGCGATGCGCCGCAGATCGACCTCGTCGAGCCGACCCGCCATACCGCTGCCACCGCCCTGCGGGGCCCACAGGCCCCAGGCGAGCGCCGTCGCCGGCAGCCCCTCGGCCCGCCGCTGCTCGGCCAGACCCTCCAGGAACGCGTTCGCCGCAGCGTAGCTCGCCTGCCCCGCAGCACCGAACGCCGCAGCCGCACCCGAGAACAGCACAAAGGCACCCAGGTCCAAGCCCCTGGTCAGCTCATGCAGGTTCCAGGCCGCGTCCACCTTCGGACGCAGCACCCCCGCCACCCGCTCCGCCGTCAACGACGCCAGCACACCGTCATCCAGCACACCCGCCGTGTGCACCACACCAGTCAGCGGATACTCAACCGGAACACCATCCAACAGAGCGGCCAACGCATCCCGGTCAGCAATGTCACACGCCACCAGATCGACGTGCGCACCCAGCCCGGCCAACTCCGCGACAAGCTCGTCCGCACCCTCGGCCGCCGGACCCCGACGGCTCGTCAACAACAGCCGCTCCACCCCGAACGCCGACACCAGATGCCGGGCAAAAAGCCGGCCCAGGCTGCCCGTGGCACCGGTCACCAGCACCGTCCCCGACGGACCGAAACCAGCCACCGCCCCAGCCCCGCTCTCCGAAGAAAGCACACGCACCAGACGCGGAACACTGACCACACCCGCCCGGACCGCCAACTCCGGCTCACCCGAAGCCAACGCAGCCGCGACAGCCCCGACCCCATCACCATCCAGAACCAGATCCAGATCCAGATCCAGCATCACCAGCTGACCCGGATTCTCCGACTGCGCCGACCTCAGCAGACCGCGCACCGCGCCGCCCGCCAGATCCCTCACACCCGCACCGGCCCCGACAGCCACCGCACCCGACGTCAACCACACCAGACGCGTACCGGCGAACCGCTCATCCGCCAGCCACCCCTGCACCAACTCCAACGCCGCACCAACCGCCCCATGGACAGCACCCACGACACCCTCAGCCGACACCCCGACAGACGGAGCAACAAACACCGCGTCCGGAACCGGCTCACCCGCCTCCAACGCCACCACAAGGGCATCGACATCGGCGTACTCGGT
>NZ_JBGWAB010000290.1:0-2083 GCF_041862025.1 Streptomyces sp. AB3(2024) | reverse complement strand
GTTGGCACGGGCATCCAGCTCGGCGTAGGTGAGCTCCTGGCCGCCGAAGACCACCGCCCGGCCCCCGGGGCGCAGCCGGACCTGCTCCTCGAACCGTTCGACGAGGGTGGCGGGGGCGGTGTCGGTACGGACACCCGTCCACTCCTCCAGCACCTGCCGGCGGCCGGCCCCGTCCAGCAGCTCCAGCTCCGAGAGCCGGACCCCCGGTTCGCGCGCCACCTGCTCCAGCGTCCGCCGCAGCATGCCGGTCATCCGCTCGACGGTGGCCCGCTCGTACAGGTCGGAGCTGTAGAGCACCGCCCCCGTCAGGCCGGACGCCCCGTCGGCGCGCAGCAGGAACTCCAGGTCGAACTTGACGGCCCCGGTGGCCAGGGGCTCCGCCTCACCGGCCCGCAGTCCGGGCAGCACGGGCGAGACCCCCGGACCCGACTCCAGTGCCAGGCACACCTGGAACAGCGGATGCCGGGCCAGGGAGCGGACCGGGTTCAAGGCCTCCAGCACCAGGTCGAACGGGGCCTCCTGATGGGCGAAGGCGTCCAGATCGGCGGTGCGCACCCGGGCCAGCAGTTCCCGGAAGGCCGGGTTCCCCGAGGTGTCGGTACGCAACACCAGGGTGTTCACGAAGAAGCCCACGAGCCCCGACAGGGCCTCGTCGGCCCGGCCTGCGACCGGTGAGCCGAGCGGGACGTCGGTGCCCGCGCCCAGCCGGGTCAGCGTCGCCGCGAGCGCGGCCTGCAGCACCATGAAGGGGGTGCACCGCTCGGCCCGCGCCAGCTCCACCACCCGTTCGTACAGGTCCGTCCCGAAGTCCACCCGCACCGCCCCGCCGCGCTGCCCCGCGACCGGCGGACGCGGCCGGTCGGGGAGCAGCCCCAGCTCCTCGGGGAGCCCGGCCAGCGCCGTCCGCCAGTGGGCCAGCCGGGTCTCCAGCGGACCGCCGGCGAGGGCGGTGCGCTGCCAGAGCGCGAAGTCGGCGTAGTCGGCCGGCAGGGGGGCCCAGTCGGGTGCGGACCCCGCCAGCCGGGCCGCGTAGGCGTGGGACAGGTCCTCGAACAGCGGGCGCAGGGACTGCCCGTCGGTGGCGATGTGGTGCAGCAGGACCAGGAGCGTGTACGCACCCTCCCCGGAGCGCAACAGGGTGACGCGCACCGGGTGTTCGGCGGCCAGGTCGAAGGAGTGGCCGGCGGCGGCGAGGAGTTCGCCGTCGAGGGTCCCGGGGGTGACGCGGCGCAGCTCGAACGCGTGCGCCGGGACCGGGTCGACGATCTGGTACGGGTCCCCGTCCGCGGTGGCGAACCGGGTCCGCAGCGGCTCGTGGCGGGCGGCCAGGTCCTCGAAGGCGGCGCGCAGCGCGGGCACGTCCGGCTCGCCCTCCAGCCGCACCGCCATCGGCACGTTGTACGCGGTCGCCCCCGGGCCGCCGAGTCCCGCGACCAGCCACAGCCGCTGCTGGGCGTAGGACAGCGGCAGCCGCTCGGGACGTTCCTCGGCACGCCGCAGGGGCGGCAGGGCGGGCCGGTCGCCGACCTCGTCGATCCGACGGGTCAGGGCGGCGGGGGTGGGGTGCTGGAAGACGTCGCGCAGGGTGAGGGAGACGCCGAGGGTGGAGGCGATGCGGTTGGTCAGGCGGGCGGCGAGGAGGGAGTGGCCGCCGTGGTCGAAGAACCCGTCGTCCATGGACAGGGGCACCGGGCTGCCGAGCACCTCGCTCACGAGGGTCCGTACGAGCTCCTCCGTCTCGGTGAGCGGCCGGCGGCCCCCGGCGGTGGGCGTCGGCTCGACCGCCGGGAGCGCGGCCTTGTCGATCTTCCCGTTGGGGGTGAGCGGGAGTCGGTCCAGGACCGCGAACCGGGCGGGGACCATGTGCTCCGGCAGCCGCTCGCGCAGCCAGGCGCGCAGCGCCTCGGGGGCCGGGGCCGGGGCGCCGGGGGCGGTGGTCACGTAGGCCGTCAGCTGCCCGTCGGAGTGGAGCAGGGTGGCCTGGGTGATGTGGGGGTGGGTGGTGAGGGTGGTTTCGATTTCGGTGGGTTCGATGCGGAAGCCGCGGATTTTGATCTGGGTGTCGGTGCGGCCGGTGTAGTGG
>NZ_JBGWAB010000289.1:0-2094 GCF_041862025.1 Streptomyces sp. AB3(2024) | reverse complement strand
CGATCTCGCCCGGGGGGCCGCCCGGGGGCGGGCCCGGCGGCCCGCCGCGCGGTGTCCGGGAGGCCACCGACAAGGCCGTCCGCGCGCTGCTGGAGCGCCAGGACCCGGCCGGGTGGTGGAAGGGCGACCTGGAGACCAACGTCACCATGGACGCCGAGGACCTGCTGCTGCGGCAGTTCCTCGGCATCCGGGACGAGGCCACCACGCGCGCCGCCGCCCTCTTCATCCGGGGCGAACAGCGCGAGGACGGGACGTGGGCCACCTTCCACGGCGGACCGCCCGAACTCTCCGCCACCATCGAGGCGTACGTCGCCCTGCGCCTCGCCGGGGACGACCCCGGAGCCCCGCACATGACCCGCGCCTCGGCCTGGATCCGGGCCCACGGCGGGATCGCCGCCGCCCGGGTGTTCACCCGGATCTGGCTCGCCCTGTTCGGCTGGTGGAACTGGGACCACCTGCCCGAACTCCCGCCCGAGCTGGTCTTCCTGCCCTCCTGGGTGCCGCTGAACATCTACGACTTCGGCTGCTGGGCCCGCCAGACCATCGTCCCGCTCACCGTCGTCTCGGCCCTGCGGCCCGTCCGCCCGGCCCCCTTCGCGCTCGACGAGCTGCACACCGACGCGCGCAACCCCTTCCCGGCCAAGCCGGCCGCTCCGCTGGCCACCTGGGAAGGGGCCTTCCAGCGCATGGACAAGGCCCTGCACGCCTACCGGCGGTTCGCCCCGGGCCGGCTGCGCAAGGCCGCCATGACGGCCGCCGGCCGCTGGATCGTCGAGCGCCAGGAGAACGACGGCTGCTGGGGCGGGATCCAGCCACCCGCGGTGTACTCCGTCATCGCCCTGCACCTGCTCGGCTACGACCTGGGGCACCCGGTGATGCGGGCCGGACTGGAGTCCCTCGACCGGTTCGCGGTCTGGCGCGAGGACGGCGCCCGGATGATCGAGGCCTGCCAGTCCCCGGTGTGGGACACCTGCCTCGCCGCGATCGCCCTCGCCGACGCCGGGGTGCGCCCCGACCACCCCGCCCTGGTCAAGGCCGCCGACTGGATGCTCGGCGAGGAGATCCGGCGCAGCGGCGACTGGGCCGTGCGCCGCCCCGGGCTCGAACCGGGCGGCTGGGCCTTCGAGTTCCACAACGACAACTACCCGGACATCGACGACACCGCCGAAGTCGTCCTGGCCCTGCGCCGCATCCACCACCCCGAACCGGCGAAGGTCGAGGCCGCCATCGCCCGCGGGGTGTCCTGGAACCTCGGCATGCAGTCGAAGAACGGCGCCTGGGGCGCCTTCGACGCCGACAACACCAGCCCCTTCCCCAACCGGCTGCCCTTCTGCGACTTCGGCGAGGTCATCGACCCGCCCTCGGCCGACGTCACCGCCCACGTCGTCGAGATGCTCGCCTTCGAGGGCAAGGCCGCCGACCCCCGTACCCGACGCGGCATCGCCTGGCTGCTCGCCGAACAGGAGCCGGAAGGAGCCTGGTTCGGACGCTGGGGAACCAACTACGTCTACGGCACGGGCTCGGTGGTCCCGGCCCTCACCGCCGCCGGCACCGCCCCCTCGCACCCCGCGATCCGGCGGGCCGTGGGCTGGCTGGAATCCGTACAGAACGAGGACGGCGGCTGGGGCGAGGACCAGCGTTCCTACCAGGACCGTTCATGGGCCGGGAAGGGCGCCTCCACCGCCTCCCAGACCGCCTGGGCGCTGATGGCGCTGCTGTCGGCGGGGGAGCGCGACGGCGGGGCCGTCGAGCGGGGACTGGCGTACCTGGTCGGGACCCAGCGCCCGGACGGGACCTGGGACGAGCCGTACTTCACCGGCACCGGCTTCCCCTGGGACTTCTCCATCAACTACCACCTCTACCGGCAGGTGTTCCCGCTCACCGCCCTGGGCCGCTACCTCCACGGAGAACCCTTCGGCCCGGACGGTCCGCGCACGGGCGGGGCGCACCGGCCGGCCGGAGGGGCGTGATGGCCGCCGGAGCGCCACCGCCCCGGCCCCCGCTGCTGATCGCCTGCGCCCTGCGCATCGAGCAGGCCGCCCTGCGCAGCGCGGGCCGCGGCGGCGCACCGGAGGGGGCGCTGCTGCGCACCGG
>NZ_JBGWAB010000288.1:0-2140 GCF_041862025.1 Streptomyces sp. AB3(2024) | reverse complement strand
CGCGGCGCCGACGACGCGGTCGGCCGGGCCGCGCGGGACGGCAGGCAGGGCTACGAAAGCAGCCAAAGCACCTCCGGAAGCCCCCGTCCGGCCTGTGTACCCTTCGCCGCGTGACGACCGGTGACACGGAGCGAGGAGGGGGCAGTGAGCGGGGTACTGATCCACCTGCCGCGGGGCAGCGGTGACGCGGTGACCCTGCGGCTGGGCCCGGGGGAATCGGCGCGCTTCGGCCGGGGCTCCGAGACCACCCCCGTCGAACTCCGCCTCGTCGACGCGGCGATCTCCCGGCTCGCCGGGGAGATCCGGGTGACGGACGACCACTGGCAGCTCAGCAACCACAGCACGACCCAGAGCTACCTGGTGGAGAACCCGGAGGGGGCCGGCGAGTACCTGCGGGTGCCGCCGCGCCGGGCCGGGGCACCGATCCCCTTCGAGTTCTCCCGGGTCGTGCTGCCCACCCGCGGGCAGGCCACGGTCTCCTTCCAGGTGTTCGCGCCCGACCACGTCTACCTGGACCCGGCCGGTACGGGCGGCTCCTGGGGGAGCCCCACGGTCACGGCGTACTCCCTCGACGAGACGGCCATCTATTTCCTCGTGCTGGTCGCGCTCTGCGAACCGCGGCTGCGCGACGAGTCCCCGGTCGCGGTGCCCACCACCCCCGAGATCGTCGAGCGGCTCGCGGGACTGCCGGGCTGCGCGCAGCTGACGGCCCGCGCGGTCACCTCGCACATCGACTACCTCGCCGACGAGAAGACGCGGATCAGCGCCCCCGCCGAGACCGGCCCCGGCAGGGGCCCCCGGCGCAACGGCAAGCGGGAGACGCTCGTCGGACTCGCGCTGCGGTTCGGGCTGGTGCGGGAGAAGCACCTCGCGCTGCTGCCGCCCCGGGCCGGAGGAGGAGAGGGTGCAGCGCCCGGCCGACGCCTCGGGAAGTGACCGCGGCGAACCGCTGCCGCGCGGCCACCGCGTCGGAGCGTGGGAGGTCACCGGCCCGATCGGGGCCGGCGGCTGGGCAACGGTCCATGCGGGCCGCAGGGCCGCCGACGCCACGGCGGACTCGCCGCACACGCCACGTACGACCGGCCCGGCGGCCACGCCCGGCACGACCGCTACGACCGGCCCGCCGGCCACGCCCGGCACGACGGCGACGCCCGCCACCCCCCGCACCGCGGGCGCGGCGGACGGAGGCCCGCCCGGGGAGGTCGCACTGAAGGTCTTGCCGACCGGCGGCCTCGCACCCCGCCAGGCCCGCGCGATCGCCGAATCCGCCCGGCGCGAGGTCGAGCTCGCCCGCCGGGCCGGACACCCCCGGCTGATCCGCCTGCTCGACTCCTTCGTGCTGAGCGAACCCGGCCACCCGTACCTGGACGGCGCGATCGTGCTGGTGATGGAGCGGGCCGAACGCAGCCTGCGCGACCGGCTCGCCGCCCCGGTGACCGCCGCCGAAGGGGCCCGTCTGATCACCGGGATCTGCGAGGGACTGGCCCACCTGCACCGCAGCGGCTGGGTCCACGGGGACCTCAAACCGGACAACGTCCTGCTGATGCCGGACGGCTCGGTCAAGCTCGCCGACTTCGGCCTCGCCACCGAACTGACCGGCACCCACGGCACCCACGGGTACGCGCCCCCGATGGGCACCCTGGACTACCTCCCGCCCGAGCGCCGACGGGCCCCGCTCGGCGAACACGGCGTCCAGGTACGGCCCAGCGCCGACGTCTGGGCGCTGGGCATCGTGATCCACGAGGTGTTCGCGGGCGGCGCCCCGCCCTTCCCGGGCGCCACCTCGATGGCGCGCGCCGCGGCGGCCCAGGAGTACGCCGAGGGCCGCGCCGCGCTCCGCACCGACCACGCGCTACCGCCGTTCTGGCGCGAGCTGGCCGCCGACTGCCTGGCGCCCACCCACGAGGCCCGCGCCGCGCACACCGCCGAGACCCTGCTCCGGCGCATCGCCGCCGAACGGCCGGCACAGGGCCCGGGGGGGGGGGGGGGGGGCGGGGGGGCCCCCCCCCCCCCCCCCCCCCCCCCCCCCCCGCCCCGCTCGGTCAGAGGTACTGGCCGGTATTCGCCACCGTGTCGATGGAGCGTCCGGTGTCCGCGCCCTGCTTTCCGGTGACGAGGGTGCGGATGAATACGATCCGCT
>NZ_JBGWAB010000287.1:0-2190 GCF_041862025.1 Streptomyces sp. AB3(2024) | reverse complement strand
CCGCATCTCCCTAGCCTTCCTCGGACTCGCCGCCGCCATCTGCTGCTACAAACGACTCATCCGCCTCACCAGATAGGACACGGTCTGAGTTGAGGGCTCCGAATACTCCACCCCCGGAGCCCGGTGCCGCCGTGCCCCGTTCACCCGTCCGCCCGCCTTCTGCCGTACGGAGTGCCGAGCATGACCGAACCCGCCGCGTCCAGTGTTCCCGGACCGGGCCGAGAGCCCGGCCCCGCATCCGAGTCCCGCAGGGGATGGGCGGCCGTGTCGGCCGTCTCCCTCGGGATCTTCTGCCTGATCACCTCCGAGCTGCTGCCCATCGGACTGCTCACCCCGGTCGGCGCCGCCCTCGGCGTCTCCGAGGGAACGGCGGGCCTCATGGTCACCGTCCCCGGGGTCGTCGCGGGCTTCTGCGCGCCCCTGGTGGCCGTCGGGGCGGCCCGCCTCGACCGGCGCCACGTGCTGTGCGTCCTGGTCGCGCTGATGGCCGTGGCCAACCTCGTCGCGGCCCTCGCGCCGGACTTCGCCGTGGTGCTGGCCGCCCGCCTGCTCGTCGGCGTCGCCGTCGGCGGGTTCTGGGCCATCGCGGGCGGTCTCGCGGTCCGGCTGGTGCCCGCGCACCACGTCCCCCGGGCCACGGCCCTGATCTTCGGCGGCGTCCCCACCGCCTCCGTGCTCGGCGTTCCCGCCGGGACCCTGCTCGGCGAACTCGGAGGCTGGCGCGCCGCCTTCGCGGCGGTCGGCGTCCTCGGGGCCGTCACCGCCACCGCCCTGCTCCTGCTGCTGCCGCCCCTGCCGGCGGCCCGCCGCGTCACCGCGCGCGAACTGCCCGTCCTGCTGCGCCGCGACCGCGGGGTCCGGGCCGGGGTGATCGTCACCTTCCTGGTGGTGACCGGCCAGTTCGCCGCGTACACCTTCGTCCGCCCCGTCCTGCGGGAGGTCTCCGGCATCGACGCCTCCTACGTCAGCACCCTGCTGCTCGGCTACGGCCTCGCGGGGGTCGCGGGCAACTTCCTGGCCGGCCCGCGCGACGCGCGTCGTACGCTGCTGGCCGTCAGCGTCACCCTGGGGGCGGCGCTGACGCTGATCGCCCTGCTGCCGGGGGCCGTCGCCGGGACCTGCCTGCTGCTGGTGTGGGGGCTGGCGTACGGCGGGGTGTCGGTCAGCCTGCAGGGCTGGATGCTCAAGGCGGCGCCGCAGGCCGCCGAGGCCGCCTCCGCCCTGATGGTGGCCATGTTCAACTTCGCGATCGCGGCGGGCGCGCTCGTCGGCGGGCTCGCCGTGGACGGGATCGCGGTGCCGGCCGCCCCGTTGAGCGGAGCCGCCCTGATGGCGGCGGCCGCGGGGACGGTGGCGTTCTCGCTCCTGCGGGGACGGGACGGCCGCCGCGGGCCCGGCCCGGACGCAGGCGTGCCGGAGGGCACGGACAACCGGACGGCGGAACCGGGGAGTCGGGTCCCTCCCGCACACAAGGGAAGGATGGGGCGGATCGGACACCCGGCTTGACCGGAGCGCCCCCGGACGGAAAGAGTCCGCTCAAGAGGCACCACATGAGCCGCACTTCGGAGATACCTGGAATGTCGATGTCCGTCCGCTCCACGCTCCCCCCGGCCGCCCTCGGCGGTCCGCCCGCCCGGGGCGCGGTGGCCGACGGGTCCGGCACTCCGGACGCGGGTACCGCGCCGACCGGCGCGGACACGACGGTCCCGCACCCGTTCGGCGGCGCCACCGCGCCTGCCGCGGGAGCGGGAACGGCCCCGGCCGCCCGGCGGCGCGGGGCCTGACCGGCGGGACGGGGGCCGGTACCGCACCGCCGCACCGGCCCCCGACCGTGCCGGGAGACGATCGTGTCCCCACACCCCGATGAGAGGGCGCCCGAGTCCGCCGACCGCCGGCTCGCCCGCCCCTACGTGACCTCCGAGGGCCCCCCGCCCCACGCGGCGGCCCCCACCCGTCCCCTGCCCCGGGCGGTGGTGGCTCCCGCCGCGCCGGTGTCCGCCCCGGTGGCGCCCGGTTCGGTGGCGCCCGGTCCCGTGGTGTCGCCCTGGCCTTCCGAGCCGGCCGGTGCGTCGCCCTGGCCAATGGACCCCCCCGACGCCCCGGCGGTGCCCGCGGTGCCGTCCGGCCCCCCGGCACCGGGACCGGCCGGAGGCGGCGCCGGCCAACGGAGCGGTCGGCGCCGGAGCCGGC
>NZ_JBGWAB010000286.1:0-2336 GCF_041862025.1 Streptomyces sp. AB3(2024) | reverse complement strand
GGGGGGGGGGGGGGGGGGGGGGGGGGGGGGGGGGGGGGGGGGGGGGGGGGGGGGGGGGGGGGGGGGGGGGGGGGGGGGGGGGGGGGGGGGGGGGGGGGGGGGGGGGGGGCGAGGGGTGCGCGGCGTGACGGAGTGAGCCGGGGGGACCGGTTCCGCTCCGCCGGGGCCCGTAGTGCTCCCGTACGCCAGGGGCACGGGACGCGGCCGTGTGTCACGGTGTGCACAGGTCCTAGTGAGGCGCAGGACGGCCGGACCCGGTACGTCCGCCGCGACCCCGACGTGTTGAATGTCCGGCCGCGTTGAAGCGGTGGACACCTGTACGACCCGGCGACCTGGGCGGTTCTGATGGCCGAGCGTGAACCCAACGGACGACTGCGCACCCTCCTGAACGACGCCCGCTGGAGCGGGCAGGACTTCGCCCGCGCCGTGAACGGCGTGGCGGCCGAGACCGGTCTCACCCTGCGCTACGACCGCACGTCCGTCTCCCACTGGCTCGCCGGCACCCGACCCTCCGCCCACGTGGTGGCCCTCGCCGCCGAGGCGCTGAGCCGGCGGACCGGCCGCCGGATCAGCGCGGCCGACACCGGGCTCGCCCGGGCCGCGTCGGGTGCGGGCGCGTCCCGGAAACCGCCCGGGGGCACGGCGGGCGGGGCACCGGGCACGACCGGCGGTACGACCGGCGGTACGACCGCGGGTGCATCCGCCGCCCCGTACGGCACCGGGCCCGGCGCGGCCGGCTTGGCCGGGGGACCCTCCGGCGAGGTCCCGGTCTACTCCTCCGCCTGGCGGCCCCGCGAGGAACCGCCGGCCGGGGCCGCGGCCCCGCGGACCCCTCCGGGGGCCCGGCTCGAACACCACCACGTCGCGGCGGCCGAGGCCCTGCTGCCGGTGTTCCGGGACGCCGACATGGCGTACGGCAGCGGTCGGGTCCGCCCGGCCCTGACCGCCTACCTCACCACCACCGTCGTCCCCTGGCTGAGCGCCGACGCGCCGCCCGCCGTCCGCCACCGGCTGCTCGGCAGCGCCGCCCGCCTCGCCTACACGGCCGGATTCCTGTGCTTCGACGGCAACGAACAGGGCCTCGCCCAGGCCTACTACCGGTCGGCGCTGAGGCTGGGCCGGGAGGCGGGGGACCCGCGGTGCCACGCGCCCGTGCTCCGGGCCATGAGCGTCCAGGCCCACCACCTGGGCCACCGCAAGCAGGCCCTGGAGCTGGCCGAGGCCGCAGCCCGAGACGTCCCCCGACTGCCTCCGGTCCAGGCGGCGTTCGTCACCGGCCAGCTCGCCGTCGCGGAGGCCGCCTGCGGAGACCGGCGCGCCGCCCTGACCCATCTGGGCCGTGCCGAAAGGCTGCTGGAACGCGCGACGGGCCGGTGCGCCCCGATCGGCGACTACCACCGGGCCGCCTACCACCACCAGCAGTCCGAGGTCCTGGCCGCGCTGGGCGACACGGCGGGCGCCGTGGCGGCCCTGTCCTCCTCGCTGCGCCACCGCCCGCCCGCCGAACGCCGTGCCCGTGCCGTCACCTCCGCACGGCTCGCCGAACTCCAGCTGGATCGCGGCCACCTGGAGCGGGCCTGCGCGACCTGGCACGAACTGCTGGACACGGTGGGCCCGTTGGAGTCGGCCCGGGTAACCGAGGCGGCGCGCAGACTACGGGTCCGCCTCCGCGCAGCCGGGGGCAACCGCACCGCCCGCGCCCTCCTCGCCCGCCTGGCCCCCGCCCGGTGCCGTGACCGCCCGGTGCCGTGACCGCCCAGTGCCGTGACCGGTCGGCCGCGCCGGTCACGGCACCGGGGTGGCCGGATCGCCGCAGGTCCGGTACGCGGGACGGCCGAAGGGGCGCGCGCCGTCGCGGCCCGCGTCCCCGGGAACGGTTGTCCGGGGGCCGGGAATCCGCTCTACTGCTGTGCAGCCCCGGGCCGGGGCACGTTCCTGGGAGGGGCTGCGAGATGACGGCGGACGGGCGCTCTCACCGGCGGAAGGACGGCCCTTCGCGGCCCTCGTCCCACCGCCGCCGGCCACGGCCGCTCGGGAAGCGGCCCCTGCTCGCCCTCCTCGTCGCCTTCCTCCTCGCCGGGGCCTGCGTCGCCACCGGCATGGTCTGGGACCCCTTCCGGGCCGCCGCCGGCCAGGACCGCGCCGGGCCCGGCAGCGGCGCGCCCCGGCCCACCGCCGCGCCCACCACCCGAGATCCCGCCGCCCCCACCACGGGCCCCGGGAGCACGGGCCCGGCGCAGGCCCCGCCCCCCGGCCCCCGTCCGGGCCGGGTGGCCACCGGGGGGGGCCCCCCCGCCCGCGCCCTGGCCATAGTACATCCCGGACCCGCCGATAGG
>NZ_JBGWAB010000285.1:0-2343 GCF_041862025.1 Streptomyces sp. AB3(2024) | reverse complement strand
CGCGGGCTCCGGCGCCGCCCCCGCGGCGGGCGGGCGCACCGTCGCGGTCCTCGGCGGCGGGGTGGCCGGGATGACCGCCGCGCACGAGCTCGCCGAGCGCGGGTACGCCGTCACCGTGTACGAACGCCGGGCGCTCGGGGGCAAGGCCCGCAGCATGGACGTCCCCGGCAGCGCCCGGGGCGGACGGCGCCCGCTGCCGGCGGAGCACGGATTCCGCTTCATCCCCGGCATCTACCGCAACCTGCCCGACACCCTGCGGCGCATCCCCTTCCCCGGGAACCCCGGCGGGGTGTGGGACAACCTCGTCGCCCCCCGCGAGATGATGTTCGCCCGGTCGGGCGGACGTGAGGACCTGCGCGCCCCGATCCCCTGGCCCGGCCACTCCCCCGCCCCGCTGACGCCCGAGGAGATCGGCCGCGCCCTGACCGGGATCCTCCAGACGCTGGTCCGGCTGCCCGCGCACGAGACGGCGTACTTCGTCAACCGCGTGCTCGTCTTCCTCACCAGCTGCGACGAGCGCCGCGAGGAGGAGTGGGAGCGCACCCCGTGGTGGGAGTTCACCCGGGCGGCGCGGATGTCGACGGAGTACCAGCGCATCCTGGCGATCGGCGTCACCCGCAACATCGTGGCCACCAAGGCCGAGGAGGCCTCCACCCGTACGGTGGGCACCCTGGGCGAGGCCTTCGTCTTCAACCTCCTGGGGCGCGGCGCCGACGGCCCGCCGGACCGCATCCTCAACCTCCCCACCAACGAGGCCTGGATCACCCCGTGGGAGACCCACCTGCGCTCCCTCGGAGTGGAGTTCAGGATCGGCTGGACCGTCGAGGAGGTCCGCTGCGATGCCGGCCGGGTGAGCGGGGTCGCGGTGCTGGAGCCGTCCGGGGCGCGCCGTACGGTCACCGCCGACCACTACGTCAGCGCGCTGCCCGTCGAACACGCCCGCCGCACCTGGAGCCCGGCCCTGCGGGCCGCGGACCCGATGCTGGGGCGCTGCGACGCGCTCCGTACGGACTGGATGACCGGCATCCAGTTCTACCTCACCGAACGCGCCCCGCTCGTCCACGGACACCTCAACTGCATCGACTCCCCGTGGTCGTTGACGGCGATCCAGCAGGCCGAGCACTGGCCCTCCCGCGACTTCGCCGCCGACTACGGCGACGGGACGGCCGTGGACTGCCTGTCCGTGGACGTCTCCGAATGGGACAGGCCCGGGATCCTGTACGGGAAGACGGCCAAGGAGTGCACGCGCGAGGAGGTGGCCCGCGAGGTGTGGGCACAGCTGAAGGCCTCCCTGAACGACACCGGGGCCGCTCCGCTCCGGGACGCCATGCTGCATTCCTGGTTCCTGGACCCGGGTGTCGACGGCCTCGGCACACCGCACCCCACCAACCAGGACGAGCTGCTGATCCATCCCACCGGCACCTTCCACAACCGGCCGAGCGCGGGGACCCGCGTCCCCAACTTCTTCCTCAGCGGTGACTATGTGGCGGTCGACATCGACCTGGCGACGATGGAGGGCGCGAACGCCTCCGCCCGCGCGGCGGTCAACGCCCTGCTGGACCGGGAGGGTTCGGCGGCGGAGCGGTGCACCGTCACCGGCCTCTACCGGGCCCCCGAGCTGGAGTCCGCCAGGCGCCACGACCTGTGGCGCCACCGTCTCGGGCTGCGGAACGTCCTCGACCTGGGCTGAGAAGGCCGGGATACCGTCCGGGTATGACGACGGCGAGTGTGGGAATGCTGCTGCGCACCTGGCGGGAGCGGCGCGGGATCAGCCAGCTGGAGCTGGCGGGCCGCGCCGACTCCTCGTCCCGGCACATCAGTTTCGTGGAGAACGGCCGGTCCCGGCCGAGCGAGGAGATGGTGCTGCGGCTCGCTGACCACCTCGACGTGCCGGTGCGGGACCGCAACGCCCTGCTGCTGGCGGCCGGTTACGCGCCCCGGTACGCGCACACCCCGCTGGACGCGCCCGCCATGGGCGCCCTGCGCGCGGGCATGGAGCAGCTGCTGACCGGCTACGAGCCGTACCCGGCACTGGTGGTGGACGGGACGTACACGGTGGTGGCGGCCAACCGGGGCATCGCGATGCTGCTGGACGGGGTGCCCGAGGACCTGCTGGAGCCGCCGCTGAACGCCATGCGGCTGACCCTGCACCCGCGCGGGCTGGCCCCCAGGATCCGCAACCTGCGCCAGTGGCGCGGCCACCTGCTGGCGCAGATGGAGCGGCAGATCGCGCTGGCGCGCTCGGAGCCGTTGCGCGCCCTGTACGAGGAGGTGGCGGCGTACCCGGCGCCGGCGGAGCCGGAGCCGGGGCCCGACGCGCGCCGGCCGGGCGGCGCGGGCGGC
>NZ_JBGWAB010000284.1:0-2352 GCF_041862025.1 Streptomyces sp. AB3(2024) | reverse complement strand
GCACCCTCCGCAGCCGCCCCCGCAGCCGCTCCCCCCGCAGCCCCCGCCGTCGCCCCCGCAGCCGCCGGTGGCCGCGGCGCCCGTGCCGGTGGTGGCCGCAGTGCCCCGCGTGGTCCGCTTGCGCCACGTGGGCGGGTCGTACGTACGGAACCGCTCCCGCTCCCGTTCCCGACGCCGTTCCAGGGTCTTCTCGTAGGAGACGCCGGCCGGGATCCACCGGTCGAGCCCGTGCCGTCGGCGTGGCAGCAGGGCGGCTGCCGTGACGGAGGCTGAGATGCCGGCTCCGCCGTGGACCGCGTACTCCAGGACCACCTCGGCGCCGTCGTACGGGGCCCCGTACAGGACGGCCTCGAAGGGCTCGGCGCGGGCGTCCATGTCGTGCAGTCCGCGCGGGAGGGATCCCTCCGCCCCGCGCGCGAGCAGCCGTACGGAGCCGAGCGTGTCCTCGCGGCGCGGCCGGTACGGGATCAGCGGCCGCCCCGCGATCGTGTCGGCGTCCGGGTAGAGCCAGAAGTGCCCCGACGGGGCGGCCCGTACGCCGACCAGCAGCACGGGCTGCGGTGCCCGGTGCAGGCGCCGCGCGGCCAGGTCGGCGCTCCAGCCCGCGCCCAGCAGCGTGCTCCCGAGGACCAGCAGGGGCAGGGCGAAGCACTGCTGGCCGACGGCGTCGTACGGGTGGGGGCCGCCGTGCGCGCCGAAGTCGCCCAGGATCCCGTCGAGGAGGATGCCCGCGCCGACGAGGCAGAGGAAGGCACCGCCCAGGAGGCGCCCGTTGCCGCGCCGGTCGTGCCCGGTCGGCAGTCGGGCGGGGAGCGGGAAACGGGCCGGGCCGGCCGCTGCGCGGGCGAGCAGGGTCTGCCGCCGGCGGGCCCGCAGCCGCAGGGCCGCCCCGGTCAGCGCCCACAGCGACAGCAGGCAGACGAGGAACAGCCCGGTCCGGCCCGCGGTGTCGGCGGCGGGGCGTGCGGGAAGGGTGACGGCCGACTCCACCGCGAGCAGCGTCGCGGACACGACGGTCGCCCCCGGCAGGTACCGGTACCAGAGCGGCAGCGCCACGAGCAGCAGCCCGTCGGGATAGGCCCGCCACGCCGTCCCGGCCGGTGGGCCCGGTGCGTCGTTCCAGCCGGGTGCGTCGTTCCGGAGGATCAGGGTGAGCGCGAGGGCGACGAGGAAGCCGAGGATCCGGCTTCCGGCGCCGGGTGCGAAGACGGCCGGGGCACGTGCCGCGCGCCAGCGCTCGCCTGCCTCGACTCCCCACGTTCCGATGTCACTTGCCGGCGTCGCCCCGGTGGGCAGGTGCTTGGCATAGGCGGTCACCGGCCCAGTATGGGAGCGCCCGGGCCACGGCGGAACGGGGATTCCCGCCCGGCCGTCGCGGGGTCAGCCCGCGACGGGTGCGCCGTGTTCCCGTCCGGCGAGCAGTCGGCTCTCGGCGTAGCGCAGGGCCGCCGCCGACAGCGCGGACGTCCTCCCGCTGTGCAGGACGGTCAGCCCGCCGGTAGGGGGCAGACCGGGTGCGGGCTCGGCGCCGATGCGGCGCAGGGCCTGGACGGCGACGGCCTCGGCGGAACCGTGGTAGGTCAGCTCGGCGCCGCCGGTGCGCGCGGCGAGGGCGGCCCGGATGGCTTCCTCGACCAGCTCGTAGTGGGTGCAGCCGAGGACCACGTCGGTGACGTCGACCGGGGTGAGCGCCGCGGCGGCCTCGACCGTCCGGACGATGGCGGCCTCGTCGGCGGCCTCGACGGCGTCGGCGAGCCCGGGGCAGGGCACCTCGGTGACCCGGGCCCCGGCGGCGAAGTCACGGATCAGCCCGCGCTGGTACGGGCTGCCGGTGGTGGCGGGGGTGGCCCAGATCGCCACGCGCCCGCCGGCCGCGGCGGCGGGCTTGATCGCCGGCACGGTTCCGATGACGGGGATGCCGGGCTCCAGCTCGGCCCGCAGGGTGTCCAGGGAGTGCACGGAGGCGGTGTTGCAGGCGACGATCAGCGCGTCCGGGCGCAGGGCCGCGGCGGCCCGGGCGACGCCGCGGGCGCGCTCGGTCAGGTCGGCGGGCGTGCGCGGCCCCCAGGGCATCCCGTCGGGATCCGAGGACAGCAGCAGATCGGCGTCGGGCCGCAGCCGACGCGTGGCGGCGGCCGCAGCGAGGAGGCCGATTCCGGAGTCCATGAGGGCGATCTTCACCTGGTCACCTTAGTCGACGCCCCGCCCCCGTCCGGGCCGCACACCCTCCGCCGGTCGGGCGGCCCGCCGCCCCGAGGGCCGCCGGGACGGCCTGGAGCCCGACGGCGCCCCATGTCGAAGGCCCGCCGCCGCGGCCGTAAACCCGGCGCCGCCGGGGGCCGGGTCCCGGCG
>NZ_JBGWAB010000283.1:0-2545 GCF_041862025.1 Streptomyces sp. AB3(2024) | reverse complement strand
GGCCGGCCGGCCGCCCGCGGCCGTCCAGGCGCGCAGCACGGGCCCGGCGTCCCGGCCGTCCTCCGCGGCCTGCCGCAGCTCGTGCCCGATCAGGTCCTCGGGCTGCGCCCAGGTCAGCCGTACGGGGGCCGCCCCGGCGCCGCGCGTGGCCGGGTCCCCGGCCGGGGCACCCGTCACCGCGGGGACGCGATGGCCGCGAAGGCCGTCTCGTGGGCGCGACGGCGGTCCCGGTCGCGGGCGAAGACCTCCCGGGCCACGGCCGCCAGCTCCGCGGCCGGCGCGTGCAGGTCGAGGCGGCTGGCCTCGGCGACCCGCTTGGCCCACCCCTCGGGCACGGCCCCCGCACCGCCCAGCGCTCCCGCGATCGCGCCCGCCATGGTGGCGGTGGAGTCGCAGTCGCGGCCGTAGTTGACGGCGCCGAGTACGGAGGGCTCGTAGGCGCCGTCCGCGACGAGCAGCATGCCGAGGGCGACGGGGAGCTCCTCGATGGAGTGCAGCCGGGACGGCCGCCGGGCGCCGAGGGAGGGCGCGCGGTAGTCCGGGCCGACCGAGTCGTACGGGGCCACCGCCTCCCGGAGCGGCACCAGCGCCGACTCGAAGTCCCGGTGCCGCACGGCGACTTCGCGTACGGCGGCGATGGCGGCACGGGTGCCGTCCTTCGCCAGGGACAGGGCGGTCTCCACCACCGAGGCGGCGCTCGCGCCCGGTACGCAGGCCGCCGCCACCGCCGCCGCGAAGACGCCCGCCGCCTCCCGCCCGTAGGAGGACTGGTGCGCGCCGGCGACGTCGAGGGCCTCGGCGTACGCGGCGGTGGGGTTGCCCGCGTTGACCAGTCCGACCGGTGCCATGTACATCGCCGCACCGCAGTTGACGATGTTGCCGGTGCCGGCCTCGCGGGGGTCGGCGTGCGCGTAGTGCAGCCGGGTCACGATCCACTTCTCGGCGAGGAACACCCGCTGGAGGGGCAGGGCCTCCGCCTCCAGTTCCGGGATCCAGCGGGGGACCGTCATCAGGTCGGGGACCAGGTGGTCGGCGACCGCGTACGCGTCCAGGTGGTCCCGGACGGTCGCGTACACCCGGACCAGGGCGTGGGTCATCAGGGTGTCGTCGGTGACGTGGCCGTCGCCCTTGTGGTACGGCGCGATGGGACGGGCGGTGCGCCAGTCCTCGTACCAGGGGCCGACGATGCCGTGCACGCGGCCGCCGTGCCGTTCCACGATCCGGTCGGGGGACCAGCCCTCCACGGGGCCGCCGAGCGCGTCGCCGACGGCGGCTCCGACGAGGGCCCCGGTGACCCGGTCCTCCAGTGTGAGCGTCATGTCCGAATCATCCCTTGGGTGAGGTGAGTTCCGTACGGGTGAGCAGGGCGGCCAGTTCGACGAGGTCGGTTCCGGCGAGGCGGGGCAGGGTGCAGCCGGAGAGGGTGCGGCAGGCCTCGCGCCAGGCGGCGGGGAGGGAGTCGCCGCCGCCGAGGGCGCCGGTGAGGGCGCCCGCGAGGGCCGGGGCGGAGTCCGCGACGCGGGAGAGGCAGGCGGCGGCCGGGACCGCTTCGGCGACGCGGCCGCGGGCGGCGGTGGCGAGGGCGAGGGCGACGGGGACGGTTTCGGCGGCGGCGATGCCGTAGCTGTAGACGTGGTCCACGATCTGGTGTTCCAGGAGCGGGACGAGGGCGAACGCGCCGGCCTCGCCGTCGGCGCGGGCGAGTTCGACGGCGTGCCGGGCGTTGCGGCCGATCTCGGTGGCGGCGGGGAGCTGTTCGAGGGCGGCGTCGACGGCGGTGTCGGTGTCCGCGCCCGCGAGGGCGGCGGCGAGGGCGGCGGCCATGGCGCGGGCTCCGTGGACGCCGTCGCCGTCCTGGGTGTAGCGGGCGTCGAATTCGGCGAGGTCCGCGGCGGCCCGGGGGTCGCCGGGGTGGACCACGGCGAGCACGCAGGCGCGGACGCAGGCGGCGTCGTCGAAGTAGTGCGGGTTGTCGTGGCCGGTGGCGGGTGGGCGCAGGCCGGCGGCGAGGTTGCCGAGGCCGGCCCGTACGGAGATCCGCGCGCGCATCGGCAGCACGGCGGACTCGACCTCGGGGGCCCGTTCCGCCGCCGCGGCGACCTCACTGGCCAGGGCGTTCCAGGCGAGGTCGATGGCGGCGCGCATGCGGCGGGACCGGGAGAGGTCGCTGAGCAGGGCGCCGGCGGCGGTGAGGACGGACTCGGCGGCGAAGGCGGCCCATTCGGCGTCGTCGGAGGGGCCGAGGCGGAGCGGTTCGGGGGGCTGGTTGAGGGCGATGGGGACGGGGAGGGTGGTGGTGGCGTTCTGCTCGGCGAAGGTGTCGAGCTCGCGGGTGAGGCGGCGGGTCCACTCGGGCATGCGGCTGGCGCGGTGGCGGGCGGCGGGCCAGCCGGCGGCGTCGCCCGCGGCGAGCCCGAGGAGGAGTCCCTCGATCCGTCGCGGCGCGCCTGCCTGCGGCGGGCCGTCCGGTGTACGGGGCCCGGGGGCGTTGCCGGCCGCGGCCGGGGTGCGGGCCGGGGCGGGCTGCTGCGCCGTGCCCCGGCCG
>NZ_JBGWAB010000282.1:0-2724 GCF_041862025.1 Streptomyces sp. AB3(2024) | reverse complement strand
CAGCGGGCGACGTGCGCGCCGAGCGCGCCCGTGCCGCCGGTGACCAGGACGGTGCCGCGCGCCCGCCAGGAGCCGGACCGCGCTCCGGCGTCGGCGCCGGTGGCGGCGGGCGTCCCGGCGGCGTGCTCGACGCGGCGTACGAGCAGGCCCGAGGCACGTACGGCGATCTGGTCCTCGGCCCCGCCCGCGTCGGCTCCGCCGAGTACGGCGAGCAGCCGGTCGAGCGTCCGGCCGTCGGCGGCGGCGGGCAGGTCGACCAGGCCGCCCCAGCGCTCGGGGTGCTCCAGGGCGATCACCCGGCCGAGCCCCCAGACCTGTGCCTGCGCGGCGCTGCGGATCCGGTCGGCGGGGCCGGTCGCCACGGCGCCCGAGGTCAGGCACCACAGCGGTGCGTCGACCTCGGCATCGCCGAGCGCCTGGACCAGCGTCCCGGTGAGCAGTACCCCGGCGGGCGCGGCCGGGTGGGCCGGGTGCGGGGCCTCGACGAGGGCCAGCAGCGACACCACGCCCGCCGCTTCCCGGTCCCCGGCGAGGGCCGTACGCAGCCGGTCGGCCACGGCGCCCCGGTCGGTGACGGCCGGGTCCAGGGCGACTTCCCGTACGTCCGCGCCCTGGGCCCGCAGCGCGTCCGCGACGGCGGGGAGTCCGGTGTCGGCGCCCGCCTCCGGGGTGACGACCAGCCACGTGCCGGAGGGGCGGGCGGAGGCCTCCGCCGCGGGCAGCGGCTTCCAGGTGACGCCGTAGCGCCAGGTGTTGACCACCGAGCGCTCGGTACTCCGGTGCCGCCAGGCGGACAGTGCCGGGAGCAGGGCGCTCAGCGGCTGGTCGGCGTCGATGTCCAGGGTGGCGGTGAGCGCGGCGAGGTCGGCGTTCTCTACGGCCTCCCAGAACGGTGCGTCCACCGCCCTGCTGCCCGCGGCGTCGGACCCGGCCGCCGACGGGCGGTGGGCCTCTTCCAGCCAGTACCGCCTGCGCTGGAAGGCGTACGTGGGCAGGTCGACGCGGCGGGCTCCGCTGCCGGCGAAGTACGCGGCCCAGTCGACGGCGACCCCGTGGGCGTGGGCCCGGGCCAGGGCGGTGACCAGGGCTTCCGCCTCGGCGCGGCCCTTGCGGAGCAGCGGTGCGAAGGTGGCGGCGTCCTCGG
Source organism: Streptomyces sp. AB3(2024) (assembly GCF_041862025.1). NCBI lineage: Bacteria > Bacillati > Actinomycetota > Actinomycetes > Kitasatosporales > Streptomycetaceae > Streptomyces > Streptomyces sp. AB3(2024). Next base: position 1,580 of record NZ_JBGWAB010000282.1, on the reverse strand, counting down.
TGACGCAGTCCTGGGCGAGGGCGGAGAGCACCCCGTCCGGACCGAGTTCGAGGTAGGTGGTCACCCCGGCCGCCTCCAGGGCACGCATCCCGTCCAGGAAACGGACCGCCTCGCGGACGTGCCGCACCCAGAACTCGGCCGAGCCCATCTCGTCCGAGACCAGGGCACCGGTCAGGTTGGAGACGACCGGGATGCGCGGGGCGGCGAAGGTGACGGCCTCCGCCACCTTGCGGAAGTCGGCCAGCATGCCGTCCATGTGCGGCGAGTGGAAGGCGTGGCTGACCGTCAGCCGCTTGGTCTTGCGACCCTGCGCCGCGAAGGCCTCGGCGATCGTGACCGCCGCGTCCTCGTCACCGGCGATGACCACCGACGTCGGCCCGTTGACGGCGGCGATGCCCACCCGGTCCGTCAGCAGCGGCAGCAGCTCGTCCTCGGACGCCTGGACGGCGATCATGGCGCCGCCTGCGGGCAGAGCCTGCATCAGCCGGCCGCGGGCCGCGACCAGCGTGCACGCGTCGTCCAGGTCCAGGACCCCGGCGGCGTGCGCGGCGGCGATCTCGCCGATGGAGTGCCCGGAGAGGAAGTCGGGCTTCAGCCCCCAGCTCTCCACGAGGCGGAAGAGCGCCACCTCGACCGCGAAGAGCGCGGGCTGGGTGTAGCCGGTCTGGTCCAGCAGCTCCGCGTCCGTCCCGAACACGACGTCGCGCAGCGGGAGTTCCAGGTGCCCGTCCATACGGGCGCAGATCGCGTCCAGCGCGTCCGCGAACACCGGGAAGGCCTCGTACAGCTCACGCCCCATCCCCAGGCGCTGGCTGCCCTGACCCGTGAACAGGAAGGCCAGCCCGCCGGAGGAAGCCGTACCGCGCACCGCCCCCGTCGGCTGCTCGCCGATGGCGAGGGCCTTGAGCGCGGTGAGGAACTCCTCGCGCTCCTGGGCGACGACCACGGCCCGGTGTCCGAGTGCCGACCGCGACGTGGCCAGGGAGTAGGCGACGTCGGCGGGGGTGTACGGCGCGTCGTCGGATCCGAGCCGGGCGGCCAGGTGCTCGGCCTGGACGCGGAGCGCGGCCTCGCTCTTCGCGGACAGCACCCACGGCACGGGCACGGGCCGCTGCTGCGGCGCGGGCTCCGGCGTCAGGTCCTCGACGTCCGGGGCCTGCTCGATGATGGTGTGGGCGTTGGTGCCGCTGAAGCCGAACGAGGAGATGCCGGCCCGGCGCGGGCGGCCGGTCTCCGGCCAGTCCCGCCGCTCGGTCAGCAGGGCGATCTCCCCCGCCTGCCAGTCGACGTGCGGGGTGGGCTCGTCCACGTGCAGGGTCTGCGGAAGCACCCCGTGCTGCATCGCCAGCACCATCTTCATGACGCCGGCCACACCGGCAGCAGCCTGCGTGTGCCCGATGTTCGACTTGATGGAGCCCAGGAAGAGGGGCTGCCCGTCGGTCCGTTCCCGGCCGTAGGTGGCCAGCAGGGCCTGGGCCTCGATCGGGTCGCCGAGGGTGGTGCCGGTGCCGTGCGCCTCGACGGCGTCCACCTCGGCGGCCGACAGGCCGGCGCTGGCGAGGGCGGCGCGGATGACGCGC
>NZ_JBGWAB010000281.1:0-2904 GCF_041862025.1 Streptomyces sp. AB3(2024) | reverse complement strand
GGCGACCATCCGCACCGCACGACGGCGCAGCTCAAGCGGGTACTGGGAAGGACGTGCCATGACTCGATCCTCTCAAATGATCGAGTCCCCACCAAACCCGGAACGGTTCACGACACGGCCACCGTCGATCGGACGCTCAAGGCGATCCGCGAAGCGGGGCACGAACCCGACGAGTACCTGTGGAGCTTGGAAGCCCAATCTGCGGTTCTCGTCTCGGCCGACTGCATGCACAGCGAATGCACGGACGGCGGGTCTGCCTGCGCGGCCCCGCAGAGCTAAGAGCGACTCAGGACAGACGGCTCATGGGAGGAGTTCCACCCCGCTACCGTTGGCTACGTTCTGCCACTAGGAGGATGCGGTGAGCGAAGAAGAGCGTAGGGGTGAGTGGGTGGACCCCCGCTATCACGAGGTGGTCGCTTTGCTGGGGACCTGCCGAACCGTAAGGAGTTCCAGCCGGCGGTGGCGCCGAGTCTGCCCGCACGGCGCAGGTGTGACGGTCATCGCAGACCCGGTAACCGGTAAGGCTCGCAACGTGGCCTGTGAGGCTTGCTGCGCACCGACGACCTGAACCGCTGACCTTGAAAGGAGCCCCGTCCGGCGACGGCGAGCAAGACCGCCGGGCGGGGCTTCTATGCTGGTCAGGCCCGGGCGGACCGCATACAGGCGAGCGCCTATGTGAGTTCGTTGACAGACTTGTTGATCTTCACGATGCTCATGCACGCCATCCTAGGGATCCCGTGGGGGATATCGTCGTGCCCGGCAGGGATCCGGTGCATCGGGCGCGGCAGTCGGGCGAGGTCGAGGTTGCGGTCGACAGGGCGGGAGGACGGCGAGGCGTGGCTGACGCGGCGGAGCACGGCGGGGCCGATGGACATGCCGGGGTCATAGGCGGTGACGGCAGACTCGGGGCCGCGCGCCTCCTGCTGTGGGCCCTGGCGGCCGTGCTCGGCGTCAGGCAGGCCGCCGTCGTGCTGAGCGAGCCGCCCGGCGAGTGGCTCAGCGGTCTGCACCTGCCCGGCGCCCCCGGCGGCCTGCCCGGCTCGCTCTACGACGCCGGCCGGTTCACCGGCACCCCCTTCGCCGGGCTCGTCCTCAAGCCGCTGGTCGGCCTGGCCACGCCCTCCCTGGAAGTGGCCTGGACCTGCGTCACCCTGCTGTCCGTCGCCGCGATCGGACTGGTCGCCGCACGCGGCCTGCCCGACCCCGTGCCCCGGCGCACCGCCCTGTTGGCCGCGCCCCTGCTGGTCGCGCTGATGATGGTCTCGCTGCCCGTCCGCGAGGCCGCCTCGCCCGGTCAGGCCGCCGTGCTGCCCGTGCTGCTGGTGCTGCTCGCGTTCTTCCGGGTGCCCGGCGAGCGCCCCGCCGGGTTCCTCGTCGGACTCGCCGCGGCCCTCCAGCCGGCCCTGCTGCTGTTCGCCCCGCTGCTGTGGCTGACCGGGCGCCGCCCCACCGCCAAGGCTGCCGCACTGACCTTCGTCGGCGCCACCGCGCTGTCCTGGGCGTCACTGCCGCGCGACTCGTGGACGTACTGGGTCGAACACCTCGCCGGCTCCGGCCTCGGCGGCGCCCCCGGCGGCCCCGCCAACCAGTCCGTTCACGGCGCCCTGCTGCGCCTGGGCCTCGGCGGACCCGCCGAGACCCTCCTCTACGCAGCCCTCGCCACCGCGATCGCCTTCGTAGGCCTGCGCCGCGCGGCCCGCTACGCCCGCGACGGCCAGCTGCTGCTCGCCGTCGCCGTCACCGGCTGCGTCGCCGTTGCCGTGTCCCCGGACGGGTGGCGCCACCAGATGCTGTGGGTGCTGCTCGCGGTGGCCGGCAAGGTGGGCGTGCGGGCCGCCGACCGGCGGGTGTGGCCGGTGGCGGTGGTGCTCGCGATGACCCTGCCGAGCGCCGTGCTGCTGCCCAACATGGCCGCGCTGGCCCCCGTACGGGACAACGTGCCGCTCCTCGCGGCCCTGGCGGCGGCCTGCGCCGTGCCGTTCCTGCCGCGTTCGTCCCCGTACTGGCGCGAGCCGGTGCCCACGCTCTACGGGCGGCCCGCCGCCACGCGCCTCCCGCACGTCCCGCTGCTGCCGTTCTGGCGCAAGGCGCTCTCCCGGCCCAACCTGCTGCTGGAGTTGCTGCTGATACGGGTCGGCTACTCGCTCTACTCGCACATCCGGGCCGCCGCCCCCGCGAGCCGGTCCGTCGCCGAGGCCAACGGCAGCCGGATCCACGCGATCGAGCAGGCGCTCGGCATCGACGTCGAACGCGTCGTCAACCGGGCCGTGGTGGACACGCCCTGGCTGGAGGCGTTCTTCAACTTCTACTACACCTCCTTCCACTTCGTGGTGCCGCTGGCCGTCCTCGCCGTGCTGTACCGGCGCAGCCCGGGGGACTACCGCTGGGCGCGCGCCTCGCTGGGCCTCGCCACCGTGATCGCCCTGGCCGGCTTCTGGCTGTACCCGCTCGCCCCGCCGCGGCTCATGCCGGACCTCGGTTTCGTCGACACCGTGCACGGCGTGCAGGACCTGGCGAACCCCTCGTACGGGGTGATGACCGCGATCTCCAACCAGTACGCGGCGATGCCGTCGCTGCACTTCGGCTGGTCGCTGTGGTGCGGGACGGTGATCGTGGTGCTCGCGCCCAAGGGCCGGCAGAAGCTGCTCGGGGCGCTGCACCCGCTGATCACGCTCTGCGCGATCGTGGCCACCGCGAACCACTGGGTCCTGGACGCGGTCGGCGGCGCGCTGGTCGTCGGTGCCGGGTTCGGGCTGGTCCACGTGCTGTCCGGGCCGCGCGGCCTCCGCGTCAGCCTGCCGGGACAGCGCGCGGTGGCGGAGGCGGAAGCCGGCCGGAACCTACGCGCCCCCGCCCGCTCGGGGCGCGCCTGAGGCCGGGCCCCGCCGCGGCCCGCCCCGCCCC
>NZ_JBGWAB010000280.1:0-2972 GCF_041862025.1 Streptomyces sp. AB3(2024) | reverse complement strand
GCCCGCTGGCTGGCCGCCCGCGGCGCCGAGCACCTGGTGCTGGCCGGGCGGCGCGGAGCGCAGGCGCCGGGCACGCAGGCCCTGGTCGCGGAGCTCGCCGCGCTCGGAGTCCGCGCCACGGCCGTGGCGTGCGACGTGTCCGACCGGCAGTCCGTGAGCGGGCTGCTCGCGGCGCTGCGCGAGGACACCTCGGCCCCCGCCCTCACCGCCGTCTTCCACACGGCGGGCGTCGGCCAGCTGACCCCGCTCGCCGAGAGCGGGCCGGACGAGGTCGCCGCGGTCCTCGCCGCCAAGGCGGCCGGGGCCGAGCACCTCGACGAGCTGCTCGGCGACACGGAGCTGGACGCCTTCGTCCTCTTCTCCTCCATCGCCGGCATCTGGGGCAGCGGCGGCCAGGGCGCCTACGCGGCGGCCAACGCGCACCTCGACGCGCTGGCGCAGCGACGCCGCGACCGCGGGCTGACGGCCACCGCCGTCGCCTGGGGGCCGTGGGCCGAGGGCGGCCTCGTCGCCGACGACGAGGCCGTCGGGCAGCTGCGGCGACGCGGCCTGCCGGTGATGGCCCCCGACCGGGCCGTCGCCGCACTCCAGCAAGCGCTGGACGCGGACGACACCAACGTCACCGTCGCCGACGTCGACTGGGACCTGTTCGTCCCGGCCTTCACCGCCTCCCGGCCGCGCCCGCTCATCGCGGACCTGCCCGAGGTGCTCCGCGTCCTCGACGCCGAACGGCAGGCGGCCGGCCCCGGCACCGACGGGGACGGCGCCGCCGCCGAAGCCGACCGGCTGGTGGCCGAACTGCGGGACATGGGCGCCGAGGAGGCCGAACGCACCCTGCTCGGCCTGGTCCGCGGCCACGTCGCCGCGGTCCTGGGGCACGAGGGGGCCGCCACCGTGGAGGCGGGCCGCGCCTTCAAGGAACTGGGCTTCGACTCGCTCACCGCCGTGGAACTGCGCACCCGCCTCGGCGCGGCCACCGGGCTGCGGCTTCCCGCCGCCCTCGTCTTCGACCACCCCACGCCCGCCGCCCTGGCCGCGCACATCCGCGCGGAACTCCTCGGTGAGGACACGGAGCCCGCGCTCCCGGCGCTCGCCGAGATCGACAAGCTGGAATACGTCCTCTCGTCGGTGCCCGGGGAAGACGCCGCGGAACGCGCCCGCGTCACGGCCCGGCTCGAAGAGCTCCTGGCGAACTGGAACAGGTCCGAGCGGGCCGCCCTCGCCCTGGAGGACGAGGAGACGGTCATCGAATCGGCTTCCGCCGAGGACCTCTTCGACATCATCAACAACGAATTCGGAAAAGCCTGACCTTGATGCCCGAACCGACGCCCGATCGGATTCCCGATCCGATGCGCGATCCGATGGCCCAGCCGATTCCCGCATGCATTCCGCATTTCTCCAGGAGGTGACGTTCCAGTGGCCGGCGCGAACGAAGAAAAGCTTCTCGAAAACCTGAAGTGGATGACCACGGAGCTGCGGCGGTCCCGCCGCCGCCTCCAGGAGGTCGAGCAGGACGCCCGTGAGCCCCTCGCGATCGTCGCGATGAGCTGCCGCTTCCCCGGCGGCGTACGGTCCCCCGAGGACCTGTGGCGACTGGTCTCCGAGGGCGGCGACGCCATCACCGGATTCCCCGACGACCGCGGCTGGGACATCGCCTCCCTCGCGGACCCGGACCCCGACCGCAAGGGCACCTTCTACAACACCGGCGGCGGATTCCTCACCGACGCCACCCGTTTCGACCCCGCGTTCTTCGGCATATCGCCGCGCGAGGCCCTCGCGATGGACCCGCAGCAGCGCCAGATCCTGGAAACCTCCTGGGAGGTCTTCGAGCGGGCCGGCATCGACCCCGCGACCGTGCGCGGCAGCCGCACCGGCGTCTACATCGGCGCCGGCGCCATGGGCTACGGGGCCGACCTCCGCGAGGTCCCGGAGGGACTCGAAGGGCTCCTGCTGACCGGTGGCGCCACGAGCGTCCTGTCGGGCCGCGTCAGCTACGTCCTCGGGCTGGAGGGCCCGGCCGCCACCATCGACACGGCCTGCTCCTCCTCCCTCGTCGCCCTGCACCTGGCCGGGCAGGCGCTGCGCCAGCGCGAGTGCTCGCTCGCCCTGGTCGGCGGCGTGTGCGTGATGCCCACCCCCGACGTGTTCGTCGAGTTCAGCCGCCAGCGCGGCCTCGCCGCCGACGGCCGCTGCAAGTCCTTCGCCGCCGCCGCCGACGGCACCGGCTGGTCCGAGGGCGTCGGCGTGCTCCTGGTGGAGCGGCTGTCCGACGCCCAGCGCAACGGACACCCCGTCCTGGCCGTGGTCCGCGGCAGCGCCGTCAACCAGGACGGCGCCAGCAACGGCCTCACCGCGCCCAACGGCCCCGCCCAGCAGCGCGTCATCCGCCAGGCCCTGGAGAACGCCCGCCTCTCGGCCGCCGAGGTCGACGCGGTGGAGGCGCACGGCACCGGCACCCGGCTCGGCGACCCCATCGAGGCGCAGGCGCTGCTGGCCACGTACGGGCAGGACCGCCCGGAGGGCCGGCCGCTGCGCCTGGGCTCCCTCAAGTCGAACCTCGGGCACACCCAGGCCGCCGCCGGCGTCGCCGGCATCATCAAGACGGTCATGGCGATCCGCCACGGCGTCCTCCCCCAGACCCTGCACGTGGACGAGCCGACCCCGGACGTCGACTGGTCGGCCGGCGCCGTGTCCCTGCTCACCGAGGCCATGCCCTGGCCCGAGACCGGGGCCCCGCGCCGCGCCGCCGTCTCCGCCTTCGGCGTGAGCGGCACCAACGCGCACACCATCATCGAGCAGGCCCCCGAGGCGGACACCGCCGAGCAGCCGCCGCACGGCGCGCAGCCGGGCGGGGCGTCCGTCCCTCGGCCGGCTCGTAGCCCGGGGTCATCGCGAACGGCTCGGCGTGGCTGTTCCAGCCGGGGAGCGGGGAGTCGAAGGCGCCCTGGTGGCGGGCGGCCACGTACACGTAC
>NZ_JBGWAB010000279.1:0-3018 GCF_041862025.1 Streptomyces sp. AB3(2024) | reverse complement strand
TTTTTTTTTTTTGTTTTATGCAGATGGTGGGGGGGGGGGCGCCCGGGGGGGCCGCCCCCCGGGCCGGGTTCGCAAGGGCGGGCGCGCGCCCGTCCAGGCCCGCCCCCCGGCCCGGGCCACCCGTCCGGCATGCGCTCGGGAACCGACGGCCGCTCAGGAACCGGCGGCCTCGCGGGAAACGGCGGCCGAGCGGCGGAACATGCGGGTCGCGGTGATCTCGCCGTGGATGGTCTCCCCGTCCGGCGAGCGCTGCGGCAGGCCGGGCCGCAGGTGCTCCTCGACGCTGATGTACTTCAGCCCCGCCCGCAGGTCGGCGTCGTTGCGCAGCCGGATGACCAGGGGGAACTCGGCGAGGGCCGTGGTGTCGAAGAGGCCCGTCGTGTAGAGCAGCTGGACGCCGAGCGCGTCGGAGACGGCCCGCTGGAGTTCCAGGAGGTAGGTCGCGTTAGCGCGCCCGATCGGGTTGTCCAGGAACAGCGTGCCCGCGTGACGGTGCTTGTCGCGGCCGCGGTCGTTGCTGCGCAGCGCCGCCATGGTGCAGTACAGGGCGATGGCGGCGGTCAGCAGCTGGCCGCCGGAGAAGACGTCGCCCATCTGGCCGACCGGGACCCGCTCGGCGCGCAACACCGCGTCCGGCTTGAGGATCTCCACGGCGATGCCCTTGGGTTCGAGGGCCGCCTGGACGCCGCGCAGCAGCAGGGACATGCCGTCGCGGCGGCCGCCCTCGCCGAAGGAGGCGGTGCTGTTCTTCTTCACGGCGGCGCGGGTCGCCTCGTCGATGACCTCGCCCAGCCGCTCGGTGAGCGTGGCCTGGTCGGGCTCCTCGAAGCGGATCCGCAGGAACTCCTGGCCCGACCACTCCCCCAGGCCCTCCGGCAGCTGGGACAGGCGCTGCGCGGAGCGCAGGGTGGCCAGGGCGGATTCGACGAGGCCGCGGAGCCGGTCGACGATGCTGTCGCGGTTGCGCTCCAGCTGGGCGAGCTCGTCGGTCAGGACGCGCAGCCGGGGCGCGAAGGCCGCGGCCCAGGCGGCGGCGTGCTCGGGCAGCGCGGAGGCGGGCAGTTCGCGGATCTGCTGGCGGGCGGGGGTGCGCACCTGCTCGTAGCGGGTGGCGTTGGCGTGCCGGACCAGAACGTCGCTCGCCTCGCGCACCGCGGAGTCGGCGGCCGAGAGGTCGGCCGCGCAGCCGCGCAGGGAGCGGCGTGCCTCGGTGGCGGACTGCCGGGCCTCCTCCAGGCTGCCCGGGTGTGGCACCGGCTCCTGCTCGTCCTCCGGGTGGCTGTGGTCGCGCAGCAGGTCCCGCAGGAGGGCCGCGGTCTCGTCGAAGCCCCCGGCCCCGTCCTCGGCCGCGCGGTGGGCGCGCAGCAGGTCGGCGTGGGCGGCGCGGGCGCTCTCCACGGCGGCGGAGTGGGCGGCGAGCCGGGCGGTGGCGGTGCGCAGCAGGCCCTGGGCCTGTTCCACGTCGGCCGGAACCAGTTCCTCGGGGAGTTCGGTGTGGGCCTCGCCGTCGGCCGGGGCGTGCCGTTCGGCCTCGCCGCGCAGCCGGCCGAGCTGCTCGCTGGCGGTGGACGCACGGGATTCCAGCATCTGTACGAGGGCCTCGGCGCGGGCCGCGGCGGCCTGCCGGGAGGGGCCGTCGGCGCCGTCGGTGCCTTCGAGGAGCTGGGCGGCGCGGGTGCGGACCTTGTTGGTGAGGCGGTCGAGTTCGGCGAGGGCGGCGCTCTCGTCGCTCTCGGCGCGGGCCTGTTCGGCGCGCAGGTCGGCGCCGACGCCGACCTTCTCGTAGAGCAGGGAGGCGGCCCGGTAGGCCTCGCGCAGGTCGGGGAGCGGGGCGCGCGGGGCGTCCTCGGGGGGCAACTGGTCGGGGGCTCCGGCGATCTCGGCGCGTTCGGCGCGCAGGGCGCGGGCGGTGCGGCGGGCGTCGTCGGCCGCGCGCTGGGCGGCCCGGCGGTCCTCGTCGGCGGCGCGGGCCCGGTCCAGGCAGGCCTCGGCGCGGGCCTCCGACTCGGCGGCCTCCTCGGCGAGTTCGCGGGCCCTGGTCTGCCAGCCGGAGCGCTCGCGCAGCCGGTGGGCCAGCCCGGAGAGGGCGTCGGCGGCACGGCGGGCACGCTGGGCGGTGTCCTGGCGCTCGTCGCGGACCCGGGCCGCGTCGGCGGCGGCCTCGTCGGCCTCGGCCCGTACCGTACGGGCCTCCGCGAGCTCGGCGTCGGCCTCCTCGGCGAAGGTCCGGGCGGCGGCGGCGTGTTCGGCGAGCTGGGCGAGGCGGCCGGGCGGGCAGCCGGTGCGCCAGGAGGCGAGCCGGGCGGCGAGCTCGCGGTCGCCGGAGAGGCGGGCGGCGAGGTCGCGGATGTCGGTGTCGCGGGCCGTGGCGCGGGCGCGGAGCGCCTGGCGCTCCTCGTCGGCGGCGTGCTCGTCGTGCATGGCCGGGTTCGGCGGGACGAGGAAGACCCCGGAATCGGCGCCGGGGTCCCCGGCCGGCGGTACGGGTGCCAGCAGGGCCGCCGCGGTGCCGACGGCGACGGTGGAGCGGGGCAGCAGCGCGGCTGCGGAGAGGACCTCGCGGGCGCGGCTGTGGGTGTCGGGGTCGGTGATCACGACGCCGTCGACGAGTTCGGGGCGGGCGGCGAGGACGGCGGCGTGGTCGGCCGGGTCCACGGACTGGGCGAGGTAGCGCCAGCCGGGCAGGGCCGGGATGCCGTGTTCGCCGAGGTACTCGACGGTGGCGAGGACGTCGGGGCCGGGCGGCAGCAGGCCGCCGTCGCCGAGGGCGCCGAGGATGCGGGCGTCGTCGGCGGCGGCCGTGCGCAGCTCGAACAGCTGGCGTTCGGCGGAGCCGACGGTGTCGGCGAGCAGCCGGACCAGCTCGTCGGAGCCCCGGTCGAGGTCGGCGACGGTGAGGCCCGCTCCGGCGGTGGTGGATCCGGTGGCGGAGCCGGGGCCCGACCGGTCCGTGACCGCCACGGTGCCCGGGCTCGCGGCGTCCGCGCCGGGGGTCTGGCCGGCGCGGGCCGCGGTGGC
>NZ_JBGWAB010000278.1:0-3150 GCF_041862025.1 Streptomyces sp. AB3(2024) | reverse complement strand
CGACGTCCTGGCGGAACTCTTCCGGATAGGGCTTTGGCACAGCGACATCCTTCCCACCTGCCCCACAGGGCAAGCCAGTTCAGATGTCACCCGATCGTGCGGCAGACCCCTACGCCGAGACCCATCGGGCGATCGCTTCATTGGTTTCGGACCGGTCGGCTTGCCGGCCGACCCGCCGCAAGCCGAGTACCGAGCTCGTGCTCGCCCGGCAGGCCGCCTGCTGATCAACCACCAGCCGACCCGCCAAGCAGGCACGCCCGAACCTCAATCGCGGACCAAGTCGTAAGCGTTCTGGCCTGACGGCCACGTGGCGGTCCGCACGACGAGGCCACCCACCATGCAACCGGTGAGCCGAAGCGTCTTGCCCCTGTAGGTCTCTTGACGAGTCCGTCCCTTGGCGCATCGGATAGCTGCATGGCCTTGTTGGGATTGATCGGATTCATCGTCGGCATGGTCGGGATCATGGTGGGGAGCAAGGGGCAACGCGGGTGGGACATGTGGTCCCGTCAGCAGCGCATTGTGTGCTCTCTCAGCTTCGTACTTGTGATCGCCGGGCTCGCCGTCGGCCGGCCTACCTGAGGCAGCCGTTATGGGGCGGTGAGGGGGGCAGGCACCCACGGGTGGCTGCCCGGATCTGTTGCCGCTCTTCAGGCGGCTGGTCGAGGATGCCGAGGGTGGTGTCGGGTCGGCAGTGTGGGCACGCGGAAATGTTCTCGGCGAGCGCGCGGCAGGCTTGGTCGGCGGTGGCGGGGCGGGTCGCCGGGCGGTTGCCAGGGCTTGGTGCTGCTCCTCGGCAGCTCAAGAGCCTCATCCGGGCTATCCAGGTTCTCCAGCAGAAGGGGCACTTCGAGCATCTGGCTCGGCTCCACGCGGTGAACTTCCCACAGGTCACCGCGTCCCCCCAGTTCCTGCCGTGGAACCGCCACTTCCACTGGCCCGCAGCGTCACCCCGGAGACGATGCGACCGGGCTGGTCAGAAGCCCTGCTGATGTCCCGTTCGGTGTTGCCGCACCGGCGGCTGCTGACCTTGGACGAGCGCCTGGATCACGCGGCGGCACGGCCGGTGATCGTTCCGGAGACGATCGTCTGCGACCACGGCAAGGTGTTCATCTCGAACAACTTCCGCGCGTCCTGCCGGTATTTGGGCATCAACCTGCAGCCCGCCCACAAGGCGACCCCGATGGACAGGGCACGATCGAGAAGACCCTGGGCTCGGTGGCCACGCTGTTCGCTCAGTTCGTCGCGGGCTACACCGGTTCGACCGTGGACCGGCGGGGCCGGAAGCCGGAGGACGGGCCGCTGTGGTCGCTGCCCGAGCTGCAGGGCCTTCTCGACGAGTGGATCACCGCGGTGTGGCAAATCCGGCCGCATGACGGGCTGCGTGACCCGCAGGCACCGAAGCGGGCGTTCTCGCCGAACGAGAAGTACGCCACGCTGGTGGAGTCCTGCGGCTACGTCCCGGTCCCGCTGAACGGCGAGGACTACATCGAGCTGCTGCCCGAGCGCTGGCAGGCGATCAACGTCTACGGCATCCGGATCAAGCACCGCACCTACGACGACGTCGAGTTGGGCCCATTGCGCCGCCAGCACTCCGGGGTGTCGGAGAAGAAGGGCCTGTGGGAGATCCACTACGACCCTACGACATCTCCCGCATCTGGGTACGCGACCGCCAGGGCGATCGGTGGATCACCGTGTTCTGGAAGCACCTTCGCCGGCTCGGCGTCCCGTTCGGAGAGCTGGCTTGGGACCACGCCTGCGAACAGGTCCCAGGCGGCACCGAGGAGCAGATCGCGGACGCCGCCGCTGCCCTGCTGCGGCGGGCCCACGCGGGCCCCGCGCCGGAGAAGGGGCCTGCGGCCAAGCGTTCCCGCCGCGTCGGCGCCCGGACTCGGGCCACCACCCCCGACCGACCGGTCCCGGACCCACCCGCCGTCGAGCCCCTGCCGGACGCAGATCCGGACACTGAGCTGGCCAAGGTCATCCCGCTGGGCCTGTTCGACCCGCTCGCCAACCCCTGGAGGCGTTCGTGACAGTCCCCGAACCGGCAGGCCGCGTCACCGCCCTGCACGAGGCAACTACCTCGCCGCCACCCAGCAGACCTTCCACTCGAACGTACTCCAGCACTATCAAGCGCTGCTGACCGCCGTTCGTCGCGAGCCCGCCCGGCACGGCCTCGACGGCTCCTTCTCCTCGATGACCGCCCTTCTTCTCGGCCTGGACGCCGGAAGCTCCTGGAACATGCTCACAGGGTTCCAGGAGTGGCTCGTGGTCCGCCTCGGCCGAGGCCACGACCTGACCTGGCCCCTCCTCGTCCGCCACCTCACTCCAGGGGGCTGGACCCACCCGCTCACCAAGCAGGCCGACGCCGCAGCCGTGATCACACTCCACCGGCTCCTCCGCGACTACTTCACGATCCGCGAGCGGTCGGACGGCCTCGCACTCAGCTCGACGCAGCGGCTACGACCGCGGCTTCGTGAAACAGCTGGCGACAGCACACGGGCACCTGGGAGATGCTTGAGCACTGCGGCCCGGGCAAGGGCGGCGCTCGGGCACGGCTTGTGGAGGGGACCGCGGATGACTGTCAGTGAGCTGGTTCGTGCTGAGCTGGGACGGTACGACTGGTCTTCACTGCGTTGTGGCTGCGGCGACTACGCAGATCATGTGCCCTTGCTGTTCGAGACGATCATCACGGCCGAGACCCCGCGGGACATGACCGGATACACCCTCGGCAACCACGTTGAGATCAATACGATCACGTTCGAGTGCACCGCGCCGGCCGTCAGCGTGATCCTCGCCGCGCTGGCTGGCGAGCTCTCATCCCTGGCCTTGGGCGAGCTTCTGCAGACGCTGCTGTTCGTGGCCGCTGGATCGGGCTGCGGCAGCGAGCCGGGCTCGGGATCAGCGAACCCGGATCACGAATGCCGTGCCAGGGCGCAGGAGGGCTTCTGGCTGCTCGTCCAGATCGGCCTCACAGGCAGTGCGGAGGATGCCGAGACGGTGGCCGACATCTGTGAGTACTTCGGCCTCGGCGACGAGAAGTGAACCGTTCCGGGTTTGATCGAGACTCTAGGTCGTGACTGTGACCTGGGGTTTCGTGGTTTCGCGGTAATGGTTGGTCTCGTATTCGACGGGCGGGATGTGCCCTATTTC
>NZ_JBGWAB010000277.1:0-3210 GCF_041862025.1 Streptomyces sp. AB3(2024) | reverse complement strand
GCCGCCGCGCCGTCCTCGCCCCGGCCGGGGGCGAGGCGGCGCAGGCGGCGCAGGCGCAGGGTCCTTCCGGTCATTCGCGCCCCATGTCCCTGTGGACGACGACGGTCTCGACTCCCTCGGAGGCGAGGCGGGCGGCGAGCTTCTCGGACATGGCGACGCTGCGGTGCTTGCCGCCGGTGCAGCCGACCGCGATGGTCACGTACCGCTTGCCCTCGCGGCGGTAGCCGGTGGCGATGAGCTGGAGCAGCTCGGTGTAGCGGTCGAGGAACTCCTTGGCGCCGGGCTGGCTGAAGACGTAGCCCGAGACCTCCTCGTTGAGCCCGGTGAAGGGGCGCAGCTCCGGCACCCAGTGCGGGTTGGGGATGAAGCGGCAGTCGACGACGAGGTCGGCGTCGACGGGGAGGCCGTACTTGTAGCCGAAGGACATGACGGTGGCCCGCAGCTCGGGCTCCTCGTCGCCCGCGAACTGGGCGTCCATCTTCGCGCGCAGCTCGTGCACGTTCAGGCTGGAGGTGTCGATGACCAGGTCGGCGTCCCCGCGCAGCTCGCGCAGCAGGTCGCGCTCGGCGGCGATGCCGTCGACGATGCGGCCGTCGCCCTGGAGGGGGTGCGGCCGGCGGACCGACTCGAAGCGGCGCACCAGCGCGTCGTCGGAGGACTCCAGGAAGACGATGCGCCGGGTGACCCCGCGGGCCTCCAGGTCGGAGAGCGACTCGCGCAGGGCGTCGAAGAACTGGCGGCCGCGGACGTCGACGACGACGGCGATCCGCGCCACGTTGCCCTGGGATCGGGCGCCGAGCTCCACCATGGTGGGGATCAGCGCGGGCGGAAGGTTGTCGACGACGAACCAGCCGAGGTCCTCCAGACACTTGGCCGCGGTGCTGCGGCCGGCCCCGGACATCCCGGAGATGATCACCAGTTCGGGGATGGCCGCCTCGGCGTTGTCGCCGGGCTCCGCTGTCGTGCCCGTACTCACCTGTGCTCCGTCTCGGTCGTGCGTGGTCTCGTGCTCGGTCATTGCTCGGTCCCCCGTTCGGACGCTGCTCCCGCCGGCGCGGGTGCCTCGTCCTCCATGATCTCTCCTGTCGCCGTGTTGACGGCAGGACCGGCCGGGGGAGCCTGGGCGAGGGCCGCGGCCACGGTCTCGGCCGTCTTGCGTCCTATGCCCGGGACCTCGCAGATCTGGTCGATTGTCGCCTGTCTCAGCTTCTTCACCGAACCGAAGTGCTTGACCAGGGCCTGCTTGCGGCTCTCGCCGAGGCCCGGCACCTCGTCCAGGGGGCCCGATTTCAGGCGCTTGCCGCGCTTGTTGCGCTGGTACTGGATGGCGAAGCGGTGGGCTTCGTCACGGACCCGCTGGAGCAGGTAGAGGCCCTCGCTGGTGCGGGGCAGCACGACGGGGTCGTCCTCGCCGGGCAGCCAGACCTCCTCCAGCCGCTTGGCCAGGCCGCACACCGCCACGTCGTCGATCCCGAGCTCCTCCAGCGCCCGCTTCGCGGCCGCCACCTGGGGCTGCCCGCCGTCGACGACGACCAGCTGGGGCGGGTACGCGAAGCGCTTGGGCCGCCCGTCGTCGTCCGCCGCGCCGACCACGCCCACCGCGCTCTCGACGTCGCCGGCGTCCTGCGCGTCCTCGGGGGACCACTCCCCCGTCTTCAGCTTCTCCTGGAGGTAGCGGCGGAAGCGCCGGGAGACCACCTCGTGCATGGAGCGGACGTCGTCCTGGCCTTCGAAGGACTTGATCTGGAAGCGCCGGTATTCGCTCTTGCGGGCGAGGCCGTCCTCGAAGACGACCATCGAGGCCACCACGTCGTCGCCCTGGAGGTGGGAGATGTCGAAGCACTCGATGCGCAGCGGGGCGCCGTCCAGCTCCAGGGCCTCGGCGATCTCCTCCAGGGCGCGGGAGCGGGTGGTGAGGTCGCTGGCGCGCTTGGTCTTGTGCAGGGCGAGGGACTGCTGCGCGTTGCGGTGGACGGTCTCCATGAGGGCCTTCTTGTCCCCGCGCTGCGGGACGCGCAGGCTGACGTTGGAGCCGCGCCGTCCGGCCAGCCACTGGCCCAGGGTCCCGGTGTCCTCCGGGAGCACCGGGACCAGCACCTCCTTGGGGACGGCCTCGCCCTTCTCCTCCCCGTACAGCTGCTGCAGGGCGTGCTCGACGAGCCCGGCGGTGTCCACGGCCTCGACCTTGTCGGTGACCCAGCCGCGCTGGCCGCGGACCCGGCCGCCGCGGACGTGGAAGATCTGCACGGCGGCTTCGAGCTCGTCCTCGGCGACCGCGATCAGATCGGCGTCGGTGGCGTCGGCGAGGACGACGGCGTTCTTCTCCATGGCCCGGCGCAGGGCCCCCATGTCGTCGCGCAGCCGGGCGGCCTTCTCGTACTCCATCTCCTCGGCGGCCTCGTGCATCCGCTGTTCGAGGCGGGTGAGGTAGGTGCCGGTGCGGCCGGCCATGAAGTCGCAGAAGTCCTCGGCCAGTTCCCGGTGTTCCTCGGGCGTGACCCGGCCGACGCAGGGCGCGGAGCACTTGCCGATGTAGCCGAGCAGGCAGGGCCGGCCGATCTGGGCGGAGCGCTTGAACACGCCGGCGGAGCAGGTGCGGACCGGGAAGACGCGGAGCATCAGGTCGACGGTCTCGCGGATCGCCCAGGCGTGCCCGTACGGGCCGAAGTAGCGCACGCCCTTCTTCTTGGGGCCGCGCATGACCTGCACGCGGGGGAACTGCTCGTTCATGGTGACGGCGAGGGAGGGGTAGCTCTTGTCGTCCCGGTACTTGACGTTGAACCGGGGGTCGAACTCCTTGATCCAGGAGTATTCGAGCTGGAGCGCCTCGACCTCGGTGGAGACCACCGTCCACTCGACGGAGGCGGCCGTGGTGACCATGGTGGCGGTACGGGGGTGCAGGCCCGCGATGTCCTGGAAGTAGCTGGCCAGGCGCTGACGCAGGCTCTTGGCCTTCCCGACGTAGATCACCCGGCGGTGCTCGTCGCGGAACTTGTAGACCCCCGGGGAGTCGGGGATCTGCCCGGGCTCGGGACGGTAGCTGGAAGGGTCGGCCATGCCGCCCACCCTACTGGCGCGGGCCGACAACGGGCCGTACCCCGCCCCTGCCGCCCCGCCCCCCGGGAGGGGGCGGGGCGGCCCCGCGGGGCCCCGCCCCAGGCGGTGGCCGGGCACAGCGGTGCGGGGGGTCAGGGCCGGGTAGATAGGAAT
>NZ_JBGWAB010000276.1:0-3242 GCF_041862025.1 Streptomyces sp. AB3(2024) | reverse complement strand
AACGACGCGCCGCCACCGTTGAACCAGTCAACGGCCACCTCAAGGACCGTACCAACCTCCGTCGCTTCTCTCGCCGTGGACTCGCCGCCTGCCAAGCCGAACTCGACTTCGCCGCCATGGTGTTGAACCTCCGAAAGGTCCTGAACCTGGCTCCGGGCGAGCGAGCCACTGCTCTGACCGCCTGAGCCGACGGGCGGAGAAGCACTCCTCATCCCCACAGCACCAGCCACGGGACACCCGCACGTCCGTGATCACGAACTGCGGCATGCCGACAACCGGGTCAGCTCATCAAAACGCAACAACCTCGATGGGTGGAGATGAAGTCCCAGCGGCCGGTCATGCCCTCATCTCCTTCGCAAAATACTGGGCCGCCCGCCGCAGGATCTCCCGCTCAAGCTCCCATTCCTTCTCGGCCTTGCGCAGCCGGCCGAGCTCCGCCCGGAGCCTCGTCAACTCCTCGTCCTGGCCCTCGGCCGCCTCGCCGCCACGGGCGTGGCCGCGGCTGGCATGCCCGTCGGCCTGGCGCACCCAGCTCCGCAGCGTCTCGCCGGACACCCCGACATCCGCCGCGACCGCCGAGTACGTACGCCGACCAGCGGCCGCACGCCACAACGCGACCGCATCGTTCCTGAACTCCTCCGGATACGGAGACCTACGTCCCACCAGGACACCCTTCCTCGGACCACCAAGATCCATTGTCAGAGTGTCCACACCCCAGGGGTCACCTCAGTACTTGCCCACCCCCGGCTCGGTCAGCCGCACCCGGTACAACTTCGCGATCAGTACGCCGACCTGGCCACGCGTCCACAGCTGCCCGGATAACCCAAGGTCACAAGGGCGGTGATCGAGTACCGCCTGGCGAAGGGCCGCCTGCTCGGCCTCGGACAGCACTTGGTGCTCGCCCACGCGCTTGCCCCGCGGGCGAGCGGTCAGCGCATCACGCCCGCCGGTCAGCCATTTCGCCCACCAGCCGTCCACCGCCTTCAGCGAGACCTTGAACACCGCCGCAACCTCCGCACGGTCGCGGCCCTCCACCAGCGCGGCCACCGCCCGCAGCCGCAACGCTTCCTGCGCCGTCGGCGACAGGTGCCGCGCGTCCCCCACCAGATCGCTCACACCACTACAACGACCCAGAACCCCAACCGTCTCGGATCAATAAGAGCTCGTAACGCGATTACGATTCCGGCTCGTTGAGGCTTCTCCAACCCTTACCGGCGGCCTTGGTATAGCTCTCGCGGGGAGCCGTCGTCACACATCAGAAGCGGTTCAGCCCCTTCACAGGCTGACGGCGTAGAGGGGCGGCGGTCTGAAGGTCCCGACTGGTGGTGGCCACGCAAGGTGACACCAAGACCGTCCTCATGAGGAATACGCGATACCTGAACATGCGACTTCACCAGTTCCGAGGCGCTGGTCAGATCGTGACCGGGCCGTGGGCGGTGGCGAACTCGACCGAGACCAGGCCCGGTTCCTCATCCTCGGCCCAGGTGACGTCGATCTGGTCGAGGGGGTGGTCGGCCGGTTCGCCGAGGAATTCGGCGATGGAGGCGGCGTCGCCGGCGATGGAGAGCCCGTGGATGGTGGTGGGGGTGCGCGGGTCGGCGCTCGGGCGCTCCTCGTTGGGGACCAACCACTGCAGGAAGTAGGGCAGTTGCGGGTCCTCCAGCAGTTCCAGCAGGCCGATCTGCTTCCACCGCAGGTCGAACCCGTCGGGGCGGACACGGTGGCCCTCGGCCGAGGTGCGGCCGAGGCGGGCCTCGACCGGGGCGATGTCGTCGACGGAGACCACCCAACCGAGCCAGCCGCCGCCCTCGGCGGCGCGGCGCGCGACCGCCTGGCCGAAGGGTGCGCGGTCGGCGGCGGGGTGGTCGAGTGTGGTGACGACCTCGACGTAGGTGCCGCCGCTCAGCGGGAGAATGAAGTTGCGGGTGCCGAATCGCGGGTGCACGCCCCCGTCGACGAATCCGGCGCCGAGGGCCGATCCGATCCACTGGACGGTCGAGACGAAGCTGTCGCGGGCCACCGCGTAGGAAACGTGATCAAGTCGCACCGCGCCATCATCACCCGACAACCCGTACCAATCCCGACGCCACGCCCACCGCCCCGGCCGCGTCCGCCGTGCATTCAGACGTGGAGCGGATCGATCACCGTCATCCCTGCGGGGGAGGCGCGGTCGAAGCCTCCGCGAGCGTGTTGTCGTAGGAGTCCCCGACGCTGCCCATGTTCGGCTCGATCCCGGCTTTGAGCAGGCGGGTTGTCAGTTTGATCGAGGTGTACTGACCGGATTCAATCAGTCGTTGCAACACCAGCCTGTTGAAGCAATTTTAGCTGCTCGTTGAATGCCTCGGCGGGTATCTTCCAACCGAGAGTCTTGCGGGGTCTGCTGTTGAGGGTGTGAGCGACGGCCTCGACTTCCTCAGCGGACCATCTCGAGAGATCGGTTCCTTTCGGGAAGTACTGGCGCAAGAGCCCGTTGGTATTCTCGTTCGTGCCGCGCTGCCACGGACTATGCGGATCAGCGAAGAACACGGGAATGCCGGTCTCGACTCTGAATTGCGCATGGGCCGACATCTCCTTGCCGCGATCCCAGGTCAGCGATCGTGTCAGCTGTTCGGGCAGCGTCGACATCATATTGGCGAGTGCGGTCTTCATCGTCATCGCCCCATAACCGGCCAGTGCGGGGCTGTTCTCAACCGATTGCTTGTGCCGGTAACCTTCCTCGCGCGGGAGGTGCACCAGCATCGTGAATCGAGTCGGCCGCTCGACGACAGTGCCGATCGCGGACCGCTCCAGCCCGATGATCAGATCGCCTTCCCAGTGGCCAGGAACGGCACGGTCCTCGACTTCGGCAGGCCGTTCACTGATCAACGCTTCGGGCGTCACATGTGCCCAGGTCTTGCGACGCGAACGAGCACGCGGGGCGCGCAGCGCGCGGCCCGTGCGAAGGCACAAGATCAGCTCCCGCTTCAGTGCCCCGCGGCCCTGAATGTAGAGAGCCTGGTAGATCGCCTCGTGGCTGATACGCATGGACTCATCATCCGGGAAATCAAGCTTGATCCGGTTCGCGATCTGCTCCGGACTCCACGCCTGAACCCACGCGCGATCCTTGCGATGCGGCTTGTTCCGCCCCGTCCACGCGCCTGTCGCCGGTCCTGCGATCGCCGTGCCGCCAGGCGTACAGATCCCTCCGGACAGTCGCTCCTGGACGTACGCATGGAGCCGCGGATCGGCGGCCAGCTTCGATG
>NZ_JBGWAB010000275.1:0-3256 GCF_041862025.1 Streptomyces sp. AB3(2024) | reverse complement strand
TATCTTCGCGATGCCGGCCCCAGTGAACCTGGTCCTTAGGGATGAGGGTGATGGGTGGCTGGTCGTTGCTTGAGAACTACACAGTGGACGCGAGCATCTGTGGCCAAGTTTTTAAGGGCGCACGGTGGATGCCTTGGCACCAGGAACCGATGAAGGACGTGAGAGGCCGCGATAGGCCCCGGGGAGCTGCCAACTGAGCTTTGATCCGGGGGTGTCCGAATGGGGAAACCCGGCAGTCGTCATGGGCTGTCACCCATGCCTGAACACATAGGGCATGTGGAGGGAACGAGGGGAAGTGAAACATCTCAGTACCCTCAGGAAGAGAAAACAACCGTGATTCCGGGAGTAGTGGCGAGCGAAACCGGATGAGGCCAAACCGTATGCGTGTGATACCCGGCAGGGGTTGCGCATGCGGGGTTGTGGGAATTCTTTTGACCGGTCTGCCGGCCGGTCGGCGAGTCAGAAACCGTTGATGTAGTCGAAGGACATGCGAAAGGTCCGGCGTAGAGGGTAAGACCCCCGTAGACGAAACATCAGCGGCTTGCTTAAGAATCTCCCAAGTAGCACGGGGCCCGAGAAATCCCGTGTGAATCTGGCGGGACCACCCGCTAAGCCTAAATATTCCCTGGTGACCGATAGCGGATAGTACCGTGAGGGAATGGTGAAAAGTACCGCGGGAGCGGAGTGAAATAGTACCTGAAACCGTGTGCCTACAAGCCGTGGGAGCGTCGCTGTATGTGCTTGCACATACAGTCGTGACTGCGTGCCTTTTGAAGAATGAGCCTGCGAGTTAGCGGTGTGTAGCGAGGTTAACCCGTGTGGGGAAGCCGTAGCGAAAGCGAGTCCGAATAGGGCGATTGAGTTGCACGCTCTAGACCCGAAGCGGAGTGATCTAGCCATGGGCAGGTTGAAGCGGAGGTAAGACTTCGTGGAGGACCGAACCCACCAGGGTTGAAAACCTGGGGGATGACCTGTGGTTAGGGGTGAAAGGCCAATCAAACTCCGTGATAGCTGGTTCTCCCCGAAATGCATTTAGGTGCAGCGTCACGTGTTTCTTGCCGGAGGTAGAGCACTGGATAGGCGATGGGCCCTACCGGGTTACTGACCTTAGCCAAACTCCGAATGCCGGTAAGTGAGAGCGTGGCAGTGAGACTGTGGGGGATAAGCTCCATGGTCGAGAGGGAAACAGCCCAGAGCATCGACTAAGGCCCCTAAGCGTACGCTAAGTGGGAAAGGATGTGGAGTCGCAGAGACAACCAGGAGGTTGGCTTAGAAGCAGCCACCCTTGAAAGAGTGCGTAATAGCTCACTGGTCAAGTGATTCCGCGCCGACAATGTAGCGGGGCTCAAGCGTACCGCCGAAGTCGTGTCATTGCAGCAATAGGGCCAACGCCCGCTGTGATGGGTAGGGGAGCGTCGTGTGCCGGGTGAAGCAGCAGCGGAAGCTAGTTGTGGACGGTTCACGAGTGAGAATGCAGGCATGAGTAGCGATACACACGTGAGAAACGTGTGCGCCGATTGACTAAGGGTTCCTGGGTCAAGCTGATCTGCCCAGGGTAAGTCGGGACCTAAGGCGAGGCCGACAGGCGTAGTCGATGGACAACCGGTTGATATTCCGGTACCCGCTTTGAAACGCCCAATATCGAATCAGGCGATGCTAAGTCCGTGAAGCCGTTCCGGACCCTTCGGGGAAAGGAAAGTGGTGGAGCCGACGAACCAGACTTGTAGTAGGTAAGCGATGGGGTGACGCAGGAAGGTAGTCCAGCCCGGGCGGTGGTTGTCCCGGGGTAAGGGTGTAGGCCGAGGGGTAGGCAAATCCGTCCCTCATTAAGGCTGAGACCTGATGCCGAGCCGATTGTGGTGAAGTGGATGATCCTATGCTGTCGAGAAAAGCCTCTAGCGAGTTTCATGGCGGCCCGTACCCTAAACCGACTCAGGTGGTCAGGTAGAGAATACCGAGGCGTTCGGGTGAACTATGGTTAAGGAACTCGGCAAAATGCCCCCGTAACTTCGGGAGAAGGGGGGCCATCACTGGTGATCGGACTTGCTCCGTGAGCTGGGGGTGGCCGCAGAGACCAGCGAGAAGCGACTGTTTACTAAAAACACAGGTCCGTGCGAAGCCGTAAGGCGATGTATACGGACTGACGCCTGCCCGGTGCTGGAACGTTAAGGGGACCGGTTAGTGACCTTTCGGGGTTGCGAAGCTGAGAACTTAAGCGCCAGTAAACGGCGGTGGTAACTATAACCATCCTAAGGTAGCGAAATTCCTTGTCGGGTAAGTTCCGACCTGCACGAATGGCGTAACGACTTCTCGACTGTCTCAACCATAGGCCCGGTGAAATTGCACTACGAGTAAAGATGCTCGTTTCGCGCAGCAGGACGGAAAGACCCCGGGACCTTTACTACAGTTTGATATTGGTGTTCGGTTCGGCTTGTGTAGGATAGGTGGGAGACTTTGAAGCCGTGACGCCAGTCATGGTGGAGTCGCCGTTGAAATACCACTCTGGTCGTGCTGGATGTCTAACCTCGGTCCGTGATCCGGATCAGGGACAGTGTCTGATGGGTAGTTTAACTGGGGCGGTTGCCTCCCAAAGGGTAACGGAGGCGCCCAAAGGTTCCCTCAGCCTGGTTGGCAATCAGGTGTTGAGTGTAAGTGCACAAGGGAGCTTGACTGTGAGACCGACGGGTCGAGCAGGGACGAAAGTCGGGACTAGTGATCCGGCGGTGGCTTGTGGAAGCGCCGTCGCTCAACGGATAAAAGGTACCCCGGGGATAACAGGCTGATCTTCCCCAAGAGTCCATATCGACGGGATGGTTTGGCACCTCGATGTCGGCTCGTCGCATCCTGGGGCTGGAGTCGGTCCCAAGGGTTGGGCTGTTCGCCCATTAAAGCGGTACGCGAGCTGGGTTTAGAACGTCGTGAGACAGTTCGGTCCCTATCCGCTGTGCGCGTAGGAATATTGAGAAGGGCTGTCCCTAGTACGAGAGGACCGGGACGGACGAACCTCTGGTGTGCCAGTTGTCCTGCCAAGGGCATGGCTGGTTGGCTACGTTCGGGAGGGATAACCGCTGAAAGCATCTAAGCGGGAAGCCTGCTTCAAGATGAGTATTCCCACCTCCTTGAGAGGGTAAGGCTCCCAGTAGACGACTGGGTTGATAGGCCAGATGTGGAAGCCCGGTAACGGGTGGAGCTGACTGGTACTAATAGGCCGAGGGCTTGTCCTCAGTTGCTCGCGTCCACTGTGTTAGTTCTGAAG
>NZ_JBGWAB010000274.1:0-3289 GCF_041862025.1 Streptomyces sp. AB3(2024) | reverse complement strand
GAGATCGGCCCGGTCGTGTGTCCACCGGCGTGGTCGTTGCGTCCCTATGAGCAGTGGCTCCGTGGCTTCGCAGCCGATCAGCTCCATCGGGACGGGGGCCGGGTCCGCTCGCGGCTTGAACAGGCCGTCCACGGCGGTGCACCGGCCTGCAGGTGCAGCAGTGGCTGTCGTTCCCGCGAAGGGCTCGAAGCGTGGCGCCGCGGGCCGTTCGAAGAGGCTCTCCTCGTTCCTGACTCCGGCGCCGATCACGATGTCGTACCGCGCCGGGTCGGCCGGGTGTGGCTGATGGGCCACCACGACCGCATCGAGGAGAGTCCACCACTGCACGGGCTGATCGTCGTCCCAGACCTCGACGCACACGTCGCCCAGGCTCCGCAACGAGACCTCGGGCCCGGCCAGGACCTCGCTCAGGAGGCCGTCCGGGCTGCATCCGCGGAGGGTGAGGACCTCCCGCGGCGGCGGAACCGGATCGACGAACAGCCCCTCGACGCCCCCGCACCTCCCCCAGAGCTGTTCCACACCGTCCTCGTCCTCCTGGACCAGGAGGTACTTCACCGGGAAGCCCCGGTCCCACCGAGCGTGATCTGTGACGCGCACCCAGCCCCCGAACATGTGACCGACCGATCAGCCTTCGCGCCTACGATCCGGACCCTTCGGCCCAGGCCGGGAAAGGGGACGGGCTCCCGAGGTCGGTCACGTCTCGTCGCCCGATCTCTCACCTGGGGCGTTTCGTTTGGATCTAGACTTTGCAGCTCGCCGCCGTGACCGGCTGAGGGCGGTCAACTGTCCGGCTCGTCGGGGGGAGGTGGACGATGGTCACCGTGCCCTGGCTCCACGTAGTTGAGAAGCGAGGCGCTCTGCCTGTCGATCTGCTGCTGCCCGTGACCGGCAGGACGTACGTAGCGCGTCTCGACGGCCGGGAGATGCGCGACACGGACGCTGTGTTCCAGCAGTTCTACGACTGACTGAGGTTGCCTGATTACTTCGGGTGGAACTGGAACGCCCTCTCCGACTGCCTGCGTGATCTCACGTGGCTGGCTGCGGACCACTGCGTATTGGTCGTCGAGGCCGCGGATGAGGCACTGCCGGGCGATCCCTCCGAACAGCGGCTGCTCTTCGACACCCTGCTTCGGGCCGGTCAGCGATGGTCCTACACGCAGCGGCCCGAGGGCATCGAACTCGGCAGGCTCGTGATCGTCATGTCTTGTGACGCCCCGTCCGTCCCGTCCCTGCAGGGACGGCTGCAATCATGTTTGGAAGAGACGGCATCGTCATAGGGGCTCATCTCGCGGACCGGAGAAAGGTGCCCGCGAGGTAGAGCCCGGCCAGGTAGGTCGTCGCGGTCTTCTCATAGCGGGTTGCGATGCCGCGCCACGGCTTCAGACGGCTGATGCACCGCTCTTTGCTCAGGTGGTCGCGAATGGCGCGTGACGAGTACGCCTTGTCGGCCAGGACCACATCCGGCCTGGTACGAGGTCTGCCGTGCGGGCGTGGGCGCGCAGGCGGGCCGTCCCGTCCGCGTCGGCCACGCGGGCACTTGCGCGCCACCGGAGCCTCCAGCCCTCTCCCTGTGCCGCGACCGCAGCAACGCCGGTCATGCCGACCACCCGGCCGCGCCGCGACAGCTACAGACCCACGATCACGAACGTGCAGGCGTCGTACTCGTGATCCATCCGCATGCCGTCACCGTATCCACGCCGGTGCCGTGGCAAGGCAGGATTCCGGTGCCGAGCATGGTGTGGTCGGCTTTGTCGTGGATGGTGCGGAACCAGCCGAGGGGATGCGAGCCATCGGCTCTCCTGAGAGCCGGTGAGGCGCACCTGTACTCTGTCGGCCACTCGCTCTCTGACACAGAAGGTGATGCATTGTGACAAGTGACGTGGCGGTCAGCGACTTCTACTGCAATCAAGCCCTCACCGGTCGGGTGGAGATCCAGCCGGTGGCAGAGACGGAGCGGGTCCTCGCCTTCCATCACACCAATCCGTCCTACCCGGTCCACATCGTGGTGATCCCGAAGGAGCATGTCCCCTCCCTCACTGATCTCGGCAGCACCGGCACCGACCTGCTCACCGAAGTGATTTCGGTGGTCCGCGAGGTCGCGGCGATGGTGGAGATGGAGTACGGCTCGTGCTCGGTCACCACGAACCTCGGGCTCTACCAGGAGTCGAAGCATCAGCATTGGCACGTCGTCTACCGGGGTGAGAGCAAGAGCGCGATCCTCGACATGTACGGCCACCACGACCGCTGAACGCGCCGAACCTCGCTCCGCTGGGCTTGGCGTCCTGGCGAAGGCGTGGCGTGCACGGGCTGGTTCACTCCCGGCTGTTCCAGCGCCTTCGCCCGGTCGGCGAGGTCCGGGTCGCGCGGGACGTTCAGGCCTCGGTCAGCGGGCCCCAGAAACGCTTCGCGCCCGCGGATGGCGGCCGCCTCCCTCACGGGCGCGGGGGCGGGGGCGGCGGGGGCCGCCCGCAGTGCCCTGCACGACGTCACCTCCGGCCCCCGGACCACAGCCCGCGCCAGGCCCCGCCGCCGAGCCCGGCTGATCCGCCGCCCGCCAGTGTGGACTGAGGTTCCCCCGACATCGGAAGGTTGCCGTTCATGCCCTGATGGGCCGTGAGGACGGAGCCTTGTGTGATGGCTGCACCGATGAAGTACCCGCCCGAGTTGCGCCGGCGTGCGGTTCAGATGTACCGGGAAGCGGACCCGAGCCCGTAATCCGAAGGATGGCCGGCCGCTAGCGGGTCGAGCGCCTGATGCGCCAGGCCGGGCTCCAGGGCGTCAGCCCCCGCCGGCCCCGGGGCTTCACCCGCCGGGATCCGGCCGCCGAGACCGTTGCGGACCCGGTCCAGTGCGACTTCACCGCGGATGCCCCGAACCGGCTGCGGGTCGCCGGCATCACCCTCGTCTCCACAGGCGAGGGGCCGTGGTGGCTGGCCGCCATCCGGGACGCCTTCTCCCGCCGGACCGTGGGCCGGCACACCTCCCAGCGGGCGGATGCCGATCTCGTGCCGACCGCCTTGGAGTACGCCCTCCACGGCCGGCCCGTCGAGCCCGGAAAGCTGGTCGACCACAGTGATCACGGCTGCCAGGGCGGATTCAACTGATCGTCGCAACACCTCGTGATCAGCGAGGTGTGGGATGGTGCGTCGTCGGCAGGCAGCCGATCGGGCGATTCGACCGAAGTTGAGGTCTCCGGGGCATCCGAAATTTCAGCGTCATATCGAAGCGGCGTTCTGGGACGAAATCGCCAGGGGACTGCTCCCGGAGGAAGCGGCCGGGGTTGTCGGCG
>NZ_JBGWAB010000273.1:0-3319 GCF_041862025.1 Streptomyces sp. AB3(2024) | reverse complement strand
CCCCACAACCCCCGGGTTTGACCAAAACCCCACACCACCGCGCAAAACACCCCCGGGGTGGCCCGGGGGGGGGGAGTGTGGGGGGGGCCCCCCCCGGGGGCCGGCCCGCGCTTTCGGACGTCCCTTATTCCTGAGGGGCGTCGAAGCGGACGGAGCGGACCTCCAGGGTGTCCTTGGCCGGCTTGCCGTGGGCCTTCAGCCGCCACTCGGCGCCCTGGCAGTTCGCACCGAGGTAGACGGTGACGGCGGTGTCGGTGTCATTGTGCGGGCCGTAGCCCGGCTGCTCGTCGTCGTGGCCGACGGGATAGAGGTTGATGCACTTGCCGCTGTGCGGGTCGTGCAGGGTCGCGAACTGTTCCTGCCCGTGGCCGTCGACGTACTTGTAATGGAAGTTCCCCTGGGCGGCCTGGGCCGAGCCGGCGAGCGACAGGACCAGGGTGAGGGCGCCGAGACAGGCGCCGGCGGTGGAGCGGAGCTTCATGGCGGGAAGGGTCCCTTCCGGAGGTGATCGAAGGTGATCTCGGGGTGGTGCGTGCCCGACCCTAGGAGGGGTGTCCGGAGGCGAATCGATCCGCCTGATCACCCGCTCTGGTGCGTCACCCCGGCGCCACCTGATCGGACCAGAGCGCCGTTCCTGCTTCCACAGCAGCCGGGCGATCGGCCCCGACAGGAAGTCGTGCCCGACGCGGACACGAAACCCATGGCCGCACGGGATCCTGCCGCATCGCACGGCGACGTGCTGTCATGTGGCGACGGAGGTGCCGGGGTTGCCGGGGTTGCCGGCAAACGGGCATCGGCGGTCGTTGGAACAGGGCGCGGGAGAGGGAGCTGGCTGTGATCGGCGCGGTTTCGGGGAAGACGGTCCGGCCGGAGCCGTGGAACGGGAGGCCCTACGCGCAGGCGATGGACTCGCGGGAGGGGGACCTCTCGCTCAGGGACGGGGAGGGCTGGCTCCTTCCCCTGGAGGTGATGCGGTGGACCGGGCTGCCGGACGTGGGGGACGAGACGGTACTGGCACGGTGTGAGGGCGGGGTGCTGGACATCGGCTGTGGGGCGGGCCGCCTGGTGGAAGCCCTGGCCCGGCGGGGGAGTGAGGTACTGGGCATCGATGTGTGCACCTCGGCCGTGATTTCCACGGTGTGCCGGGGCGGGCCCGCGCGCAGCGGCTCGGTGTTCGACCCGTTGCCGGCGGAAGGCGGTTGGGGTACGGCGCTGCTCATCGACGGGAACATCGGCATCGGCGGTGACCCGGGCCTGCTTCTGCGGCGGATCGGTGATCTCGTGCGCGACGGGGGGCTGCTGATCGTGGAGGTGTCCGCGACGGAGGTGGACGAACGGCGGCGGGTGCGTCTGTACGCCGGGCAGCGGGCGGTGAGCCCGGTGTTCTCCTGGGCGGCCGTGGGCCCGTCCGCGCTGGAACGGCTCGCCCGGGAGTCAGGCTGGTCGGCCACCGAGCGGTGGACCGGCCCCCGGGACGAGCGTCACTTCGTGGCTTTGCGTGCGCGGGCCTGAGCGCGGATCTCCCTGCGCCGGGGCCGCAGCCGCAGCCACGTCCCGATCAGGAAGACGGCGGCAGAGCCGATGAACAGGCCGGCGGTGATGAGGAGCCATCGGGTGAGGAATCCGTCGGCGGGCAGGGCGGTGTAGGCGGTGTAGTGCCCGCCCTGCTGCAGGATCAGCGGCCACCACACCAGGAGCAGCAGACCGGAGATGAAACCCGGGACGCGCAGGTGGTTGACGCTCGGCTTCGGCACGCTCTCACCGGAGGGGTGGTGCCCGGGAAGCAGCCGCTGGGCCGCCCGGTCGGTGAGCGAATACAAGGGGAGCAGGAGCAGGTCGTGCACGAGCGCGGCTCCCACGAACCAGATCGCCACGCCCACGGTGTCACCGTTCAGGAGCCTGATCCCGGCGTACACGGCGAGGGCGAAGGAGGCCAGGACGAGGAGCAGGTGGAGCGGGGAGGCACCGTAGCGGTGGCGGAAGGCCGGGCCGCGGGCGGAACGGGCGGAACGGGGGGTCATACGGGCTCTCCGAAGGTGAGGCGGGTGACCCACTTGGTGTTGTGGACGCCCGGAGCGGCCGGGATGATCACGCGTGCCGGGTAGCCGTGGTCCGGGGAGAGATCGGCGCCGTTGACCCGCACCGCGAGGAGCGAACGGTGGTCGCGTGCCTGGTTCGGTGCGAGGACCACGGAGGAGAACGAACCTCCGCGCTGCACCGACTCGACCAGGACCTGCGGGGTGTCGGTACCGAGCCCGACGAGGGCGGCGAGGTCGCCGAGTCGTACGCCCGACCACTGCTGGTCGGGGGTGGACCATCCCTCCACGCAGGCGATCGGAAGGGCCGCCTCGTTCTGGGGGAGGGCGAGGAGCATCTCGCGCGTCAGCACCACCTGTCGGCCGCCGCCGCGCACTGTCAGCCGCCAGGCGGGGCCGATGTCGCTGGGCCGGATCCCGCTGGACGCGGCGGTCTTGTTGATCTGGAAGCCGTTCGGTCCCGTACCCGGGTCGCGGCCGTGCGGGGCCAGCAGGGCCGTCTGCCGCCACCAGCCGCCGATGCTCTGCCCGGCGGTCACGAAGAGGAGCGCGAAGGAGCCGGATCCGACCATGGCGAGCGCCCCGCGGCGGGAGATCGTAGGACGGGCCGGATGTGGCGAGACCAGCCCGGCGGCTTCTCGGGAGCCGGATGCGGGCTGGTGGCTCCCGCCGCCCCGGACCGCACGCACGGCGCGGGGAAGACGGAACGCCACGTGGACGGCGAACGCGCCGATGAAGACCCAGGAGCCGTAGAAGTGCAGGGTGTAGAAGGAGCCCGGGAAGATGTAGTCGAGCTGGATGTTGAGGATCCCGGTGACGAAGGTGAACCCGGCGCCGCCCACCAGCAGCAGGAGCGAGAGGCGCTCCAGGGCGTGTGCGGCGGACCTTACGGGCGGCCACTCGAACAGCTTCGGGATCACCGACCACAGCTTGGCCAGCAGGACCGGCACCAGGGCCACCCCCAGCACGGTGTGTACGCCCTGGGTGAGCCGGTACAGCCAGGAGGGAGAGGTAGGCCAGGTGAAGAGGTAGAACCCGAGCCACCCCTTGTCCGGCGTCTGGTCGTTGCGTGCGGCGAGGTCGGGGTTGTAGGCCGCGTACGACAGCAGGCCCGTGAGGAACAGCAGGGTGACCCCGGCCAGGAGGACCAGTCCGAACACACCGGTCAGCCAGGGGCCCCGCAGGGGGCTGCGCCAGAACTCCGGCCGGGCGGGGCCGGGCGGCGGGGCCGCCGCCGCCGCCGCGGGCGGCCCTGCGGGGCGCCGGTAGGCTAAGTGTGGACG
>NZ_JBGWAB010000272.1:0-3401 GCF_041862025.1 Streptomyces sp. AB3(2024) | reverse complement strand
CCTCCTGCGTGGTGTTCAGACTGTGCTGTCCCGGGGGGCGACCCCCGGACCCCCGGCGGATCGCGTGGTGACCGTGGATCGTCATCGGCCGGCCTCCTGCGTGGTGTTCAGGATGTTCACGTCGCGGAACAGGGCGGACGGGCAGCCGTGGGAGACCGCCGCGACCTGCCCCGGCTGGGCCTTGCCGCAGTTGAAGGCGCCGCCCAGCACGTAGGTCTGCGGGCCGCCGACCTTCTCCATCGAGCCCCAGAACTCGGTCGTCGTGGCCTGGTAGGCGACATCGCGCAGCTGCCCGGCGAGCCGGCCGTTCTCGATCCGGAAGAACCGCTGCCCGGTGAACTGGAAGTTGTAGCGCTGCATGTCGATCGACCAGGAGCGGTCGCCGACCACGTAGATCCCGCGCTCCACCCCGCCGATCAGGTCCTCGGTGGACAGCCCGCCCGGATCCGGCCGGAGCGAGACGTTGGCCATCCGCTGGACGGGCACGTGCCCGGGGGAGTCGGCGTAGGCGCAGCCGTTGGAGCGCCCGAGGCCCGTGAGCTTCGCGATCCGCCGGTCCGTCTGGTATCCGGTCAGGGTGCCGTCCTTGACCAGGTCCCAGCTCTGCGCCTCGACGCCCTCGTCGTCGTAGCCGATGGTGGCCAGGCCGTGCTCGGCGGTGCGGTCGCCCGTCACGTTCATGATCGGGGAGCCGTACCTGAGCTTGCCCAGCTGGTCGAAGGTGGCGAAGGAGGTCCCCGCGTACGCCGCCTCGTAGCCCAGCGCCCGGTCGAGCTCGGTGGCGTGGCCGATGGACTCGTGGATGGTCAGCCACAGGTTGGACGGGTGCACGACCAGGTCGTAGCGCCCGGCCTCGACGCTCGGGGCCCGCATCTTCTCGGCGAGCAGGGCGGGGATCTCCTCCAGCTCGGCGTTCCAGTCCCAGCCGGTGCCCGTCAGGTACTCCCAGCCGCGCCCGGCGGGCGGGGCGATGGTGCGCATGGAGTCGAACTCGCCGGTGGTGGCGTTCACGGCGACGGCGGTGAGCTGCGGGTGGATCCGCACACGCTGCTGCGTGGTGGAGGTGCCCGCGGTGTCGGCGTAGAACTTGTTCTCGTGCACGGCGAGGAGCGAGGCGTCCACGTGCGCGACGCCGTCGGCGGCCAGCAGCCGGGTGCTCCAGTCGGCGAGCAGGGCCGCCTTCTCGGCGTCCGGAACCGAGAAGGGGTCCACGTCGTAGGCGGAGATCCAGGTCTTGTCGGCGTGCACCGGCTCGTGGGCGAGCTCGACGCGCTCGTCGGAGCCGGCGGCCTTGATCACCTGGGCGGACAGTTTCGCCATGGCGACGGCCTGGGAGGCCACCTTGGCGGCGGCGTCCATGGTGAGGTCCACGCCGGAGGCGAACCCCCAGCTGCCCCCGTGCACCACCCGGACCGCGTAGCCGAGGTCCGTGGTGTCGGAGCCGCCGGAGGGCTTGGCGTCGCGCAGGCGCCAGGAGGCGCTGCGGATCCGCTCCAGCCTGAAGTCGGCATGGTCGGCGCCCAGCGCGCGGGCCCGGGCGAGCGCCGCGTCGGCGAGCGCCCGCAGGGGCAGCGCGGTGAAGGCCGCGTCGATGGAATGGGCCACGGAAATCCTCCCGGGGTCGGGGCAGGTCGCCCCGATCATGTCGCGCCCGGGGCTCTGGTGCCTACATCTTTCTGTAGGGACTCGACATACCCCGTCGCGAGGCCCTGTCGGAGCCCGATTCTCCGGATGCCGGAGCCGACCTATAGGTTTTTGGTATTCAGACAGCTAGCGAAAGGGTGATCCGTTGAGCCGCTCGGTTCTCGTCACCGGAGGTAACCGGGGCATCGGCCTCGCCATCGCCCGAGCCTTCGCCCAGGCCGGCGACAAGGTCGCGATCACGTACCGCTCGGGAGAGCCGCCGCAGGAGCTCACCGACCTCGGCGTACTGTCGGTGCGCTGCGACATCACCGACTCCGAGCAGGTGGAGCAGGCCTACAAGGAGATCGAGGCCAAGCACGGCAACGTGGAGGTGCTGGTGGCCAATGCCGGCATCACCAAGGACACGCTGCTGATGCGGATGTCCGAGGAGGACTTCGCCTCCGTCGTCGACACCAACCTCACGGGCACCTTCCGCGTGGTCAAGCGCGCCAATCGCGGCATGCTCCGGGCGAAGAAGGGCCGTGTGGTCCTGATCTCCTCGGTCGTGGGCCTGCTGGGTTCCGCGGGTCAGGCCAACTACGCCGCCTCGAAGGCCGCGCTGGTGGGCTTCGCCCGCTCCCTCGCCCGCGAGCTGGGCAGCCGCAACATCACCTTCAACGTCGTGGCCCCGGGCTTCGTGGACACCGACATGACGAAGGTGCTCACCGACGAGCAGCGTGCGGGCATCGTGTCGCAGGTGCCGCTGGCCCGCTACGCGCAGCCCGAGGAGATCGCGGCCGCCGTGAGCTTCCTGGCGTCCGATGACGCCGCGTACATCACCGGAGCCGTCATTCCCGTTGACGGCGGATTGGGCATGGGTCACTGATCACCATGAGCGGAATTCTCGACGGCAAGCGCATCCTCATCACCGGGGTGCTGATGGAGTCGTCCATCGCCTTCCACACCGCGCGACTGGCCCAGGAGCAGGGTGCCGAGGTCATCCTCACGGCGTGGCCGCGCCCTTCGCTGACCGAGCGGATCGCCAAGAAGCTGCCGAAGCCGGTCAAGGTCATCGAGCTCGACGTCACCAACGACGAGCACCTGGCCCGCCTCGAAGGCCTCGTCCGCGAGGAGCTCGGCGGCCTCGACGGCGTCGTGCACTCCATCGGCTTCGCGCCGCAGGACGCGCTCGGCGGCAACTTCCTGAACACCCCGTTCGAGTCGGTGGCCACCGCCATGCACGTCTCGGCGTTCTCGCTGAAGTCGCTGGCCATGGCCTGCAAGCCGCTGTTCCCGGAGGAGGGCGCGGCCATCGTCGGCCTCACCTTCGACGCGCAGTTCGCCTGGCCGCAGTACGACTGGATGGGCCCGGCCAAGGCCGCGCTGGAGGCCACCAGCCGCTACCTCGCCCGCGACCTGGGCAAGGAGAACATCCGCTGCAACCTGGTCTCGGCCGGCCCGATTGGCTCGATGGCCGCGAAGTCCATCCCGGGCTTCGGCGAGCTGGCGGACACCTGGAACCAGCGTTCCATGCTGGCGTGGGACATGAGCGACCCGGAGCCGACGGGCCGGGGCGTCGTCGCCCTGCTGTCGGACTGGTTCCCGAAGACCACGGGCGAGATCGTCCACGTCGACGGCGGCCTGCACGCGATGGGCGCCTGACCGGCACCCGCATCCGTACGGCGGTGGGGGGGGGGGGGGGGGGGGGGGGGGGGGGGGGGGGGGGGGGGGGGGGGGGGGGGGGGGGGGGGGGGGGGGGGGGGGGGGTGGGGGTGACT
>NZ_JBGWAB010000271.1:0-3633 GCF_041862025.1 Streptomyces sp. AB3(2024) | reverse complement strand
GACCAATGCACCCGGACCGTGCGTAAAGAATGCTGGATCAAGGCCGTGGCGGGGGCGGCCGCGGCGGGGGGGCCCCCGCCCCCCCCCCCCCCACCACCCCCCCCCCACAACCCCCCGGGACCCCGAGCCCCAGCCGCCGGTGCGTGAGGAGCCCTCGGCTCCGGTCGCCGAACGGGTTGCTGAAGCCGCTCTTCCCGCACCGGTTCTTCCTCCCGCACCCGCTCCAGCTCCCGCTCCGGAACCGGTTCAGCCGGTTCAGCCGGTTGAGAGCGAGTACGCGGACGAGCGCGAGCCCGAGGGCGTGATCCCTTCCCAGACCCGGACCACGGACACGCCGCCGGTATTGTGGCAGGACCCGAGGGCGATGTACGAGGCGATCTGGGCCAACATGTCGCCGAAGCACCGGGCAGAGCTGACGATGCTCCTGATCGAGAACAACCGGCGAGGCTAGCCCCCGTCGACCCCAGCCAGGGCCCCACCGCACATGGTGGGGCCCGACTTTTGTCCGCGGACAAAAGTCGGGGCTCCGGCAGGAGGGCCCCGGGGGAGTGAGGCGAGCCGGCGCGGAAGACAGGAGATCTCTGTGGACGATCTGGCGGCTGCCGCAGCGGTTGCGCTTCTCGGACGCTGAGAGGGGTCCGTTCGAGAGCCGCCCCCGACTTTTGTCCGCGGACAAAAGTCGGGCAGCGCTGAAGCCGATGTGTGGGGGCGAGCGGCGGTTTACGAAGCGCCTGTGTTCTTCGGGTGCGGGCACGGCCGGTACGTGAGGGTGGCCAAGCCGTGTCGTCGCCTGAGGCGATTGCCGCAGCGTTCAGCCGCTGTCCGGGGCGAGGTGGAGATGGGCCGCCGGCTCATCAGGAGGCCGACTTTTGTCCGCGGACAAAAGTCCAGTGTTCTGTCGCCGGGAAGTCCGACCAGTCTCAGCGAAGTCTGACCGACACGGCCAGTCAGGCCGGATGCAGCACTGCCGAGGCGATCTCACGCACGTGGTTTCGCGGCCCTGGGCGTTCCACACCTCAAGGGCACTGAGCAGGCCGGTGTTGACGCATCGGCAGGGAGGACGCGAGCTGTACGGCGGTCCTGACCAGGCCGGCCAGGGCTGGTGAGCGGCTGTGCGCGGGCCAGGCGATGTGGGTGACGACAGGGGGCGCGTCGGTGAGGGGGACGGCGGCGTGCTCGGACCACAGCCAGGCGCGCGCGGAATCCGGCACGACGGCGACGGTGCGTCCCAGGGCGACCAGTTGCGCCAACTGCGTCTGATCGCGGATCTCGGGGCCGGGGCCGGGCGCGTAGACGCCGTGACGGGGCCAGCGCGCCGGTGGGAGGCCGGGGATGTCGCTGATGTCGGCCAGGGACAAGGTCTTGCGCGCGGCCAGGGGGTGTCCGGCGGGCAGGATGGCGAACCGGTTCTCGGTCATCAGCTCCTCGCTGTCGAACCCTGCGAGGGAGTTGAACGGCACCTGCATCAGCGCGACGTCGGCGCTGCCGTCGCGCAGCCGTGCTTCCTGGTCGCACATGCCGCACTGCAGGACCTCGACCTCAGCGGCGTCAGGCTCGGCCGCATAGGCGTCGAGGAGCTTCTGCAGCAGTTCGTGAGCCGCGGCGGTCTTCACCGCCAGCACCAGACGGGTGCGCTCCCCGCTCAGGTTGTCCGCTCCGCCGGCGCGGCGGGTGCGGCGTGCGGCGGCGGTGGCCGCGTCGAGCGTCACGCGCCCCTCGTGCAGCAGCACCACTCCGGCATCGGTCAGCGCGACGCCGCGGCGGTTGCGTTCCAGGAGGCGGACGCCGAGACGCCGTTCGAGCTGCTGCACTGCCCGCGACAGCGGCGGTTGGGCCATGCCCAGGCGTTCGGCGGCCCGGCCGAAGTGAAGCTCCTCGGCGACGGCCACGAAGTATCTCAGCTCACGGGTCTCCAAGGCGTCCACGGCGACAGCGTACTCCAGTGATACCCACCGGGTATCACAGCGAACCCGATCGGTGTTGGCCGGCGTGCTCACCTGGGCGCGAGCATGGACGGCATGAGCGAAACGAAGATCGCACTGGTCACCGGTGCGAACAAGGGAATCGGCTACGCGATCGCCACCGGCCTCGGAGCCCTCGGATACCGCGTGGCCGTCGGAGCACGGGACGCAGGCCGACTCGAAACCGCTGTCGAGAAGCTGCGCGCCGCCGGGGCCGACGCGTTCGGCGTGCCGCTGGACGTGACCGGCGACCAGAGCGTCGCCGACGCCGCGGAACTGATCGAGCGTGAGGCCGGAGGGCTGGACGTGCTGGTCAACAACGCGGGCATCCCCGGAGAGATGGGTCCCGGCTGGGTGCAGGACCCCACGACTCTCGACCTCGACCTGGTCCGCAGGGTCGTGGAGACCAACGTCATCGGCGTCATCCGGGTGACGAACACAATGCTCCCGCTGCTGCGCCGGTCGTCCTCGCCGCGCATCGTCAACCTCTCCAGCGGCGTCGGCTCCATGACCCGGCAGGCCGACCCGGAGATCGAGATCGGAGCGATCATGGCGGCCTACGCGCCGTCGAAGTCGTTCCTCAACGCCGTGACCGTGCAGTACGCCCGGCAGTTCGCCGACACGGACATCCTGATCAACGCCGCCTGCCCCGGCCTGTGCGCGACCGACTTCACCGGCTTCTTCGGGAACCGCACCCCGGAGCAGGGCGCGGCCACGGCGATCCGGCTCGCCACGCTGCCGGACGACGGCCCGTCCGGCGCGTTCTTCGACGACGAGGGCGTCGTCCCCTGGTAAGGCGGCCGGCACATGGACCCCGAGCGGGAGCCCAGGCCGAGGCGGCGGGCGACCTGCACCCGCCCGCACGGGGTGCGGCATCTGTTCGCGGGCTACGACCTGGGCAAGGAGAAGCTCCACGCCCCGACTTTTGTCGGCGGACAAAAGTCGGGGCAGGGCAAGATGTGCGTCCCGCGGCTCGCGGAGGCTGGTCCTTGGGTTTCCTCTGCCGGTCGCACCGGCTCCGGAGGGCTCGGAAGACATATCCGAAGTTGGGTCTCTTCAGTCACTGCACAGGCGGGATCACTACCCTGACCTGCTTCTTCGCCAGCGACTGAGCGAGCGGCCAGCGGTCTACCGCCACAGGTCAGCGCCGTCGCGCCCGCTCGGATCCGTCGTCCGCAAGTCCTCGTGGAGGCCCGAGAGAGGGCGGCCGGTGGGGGACCCGTCCTCACCGGACTCCATGACCGTCCAGCCGACATCCACGCCGGACACGTTGACGTCGGCGCCGCAATCCAGATCGTCAAGCGCAGTGAAGACGGCTTCGAAGGCGATGGCCCGGGCCAGGAGCACCAGGTCGTTCCTGTCCGCCCCCGCGTCCAGCAGGCGCCGGGCCGCAGTCACCTGCTCCAACGCTCCCGGGTCGGCCCATCCGTTGATCGCACCACGCCACAGCGAACGGAGAAGCACGAAGCGTGCCAGTTGCGGCTGGTCCTCGTCGATCTCCGACCTCGCCCAAGCGGGAGCGTCAGCCGCACCGAGAGCCTCGAACTGCGTTCGCAGTGACTCGGGTCTGATGCAGGTTCGGGTGACAGGTTGAGTCACGCGGCCTGGAGGGCCGGTGTGGTCATGACGGTCTCGAATTCGACGGGGGTCAGTCGGCCGAGGGCAGCTTGCC
>NZ_JBGWAB010000270.1:0-3639 GCF_041862025.1 Streptomyces sp. AB3(2024) | reverse complement strand
GAGGTCCTCTCCCAGCTCCTCCTGCACCACGCGCGCGCACTGCTCGAAGACCTCGCGGAAGACGCCTTCCCGCTCGTACAGCTCCCGGCCCATGCCCACGAACTGCGAGCCTCCGCCCACGAACAGGAAGGACACAGGTGCGTCGGAGCGCGCCTGCCCCGTCACCAACCCGCCTCCCGCCGCCAGCGCCCGCGCCGCCTCGTCACCACTACGGGCCACCACCGCGGCACGGTGTTCCAGATGCTCCCGGCCTGTCTGCAGGGTGAACGCCACATCCGGAAGGGCCGACTCATCACGGCGGTCCGATCCGGCTGCCAGGTGATCCGCCAGGCGTGCCCGCTGGCCGGACAGGGATGCCGGCGTCTTGCCCGAGGTGACGAGGACCTCCCAGCCGCGTCCGGTCCCGGACGGCACCGCGTCAGGGGCCTCCACCACGGGCGGCTGCTCGACGATCACATGCGCGTTGGTGCCGCCGAGGCCGAAGGAGCTCACCCCGGCCCGCCGCGGCGCCGGACCCGACCAGTCACGCAACTCCGCATTCACGAAGAAGGGACTCGACTCGAAATCGATCTCAGGATTCGGCGTCCGGTAATGCAGACTCGGCGGAATCAATCCCCGCTCCACACACAGGACCGCCTTGATGAACCCCGCGACGCCCGCCGCGGTGTCGAGGTGGCCCACGTTCGTCTTCACCGACCCGAGCGCACAGAACCCACGCTTCGAGGTCGACTTCCGGAAGGCATCGGTCAGCCCGGCGACCTCGATCGGGTCACCCAGTGAGGTGGCGGTCCCGTGTGCCTCGACGTAGCCGATCGACTCGGCATCGACCCCCGCCACCTGCTGAGCCTCATGGATGACGCTCGCCTGACCGGTCACACTGGGCGCGGTGAACCCGACCTTGTCCGCACCGTCGTTGTTGACCGCGGAACCACGGATCACCGCACGGATCGTGTCCCCGTCACGCACCGCATCCGACAGCCGCTTCAGCACCACGATGCCGGCTCCGCTGGAGAATACGGTCCCCTGCCCGTCGGCGTCGAACGCCCGGCAGCGGCCGTCGGGGGACATGATTCCACCCTCCTGGAACCAGTAGCCGCTGCGCTCCGGAGCACGGACCTTCGCTCCTCCGGCGAGTGCCATGTCGCTGTCGCCCGAAATGAGACTGCGGCACGCGTGGGCTATCGCCACCAGCGAGGTGGAACACGCCGTGCTCACACTCACGCTCGGTCCGCGCAGGTTGAGGCGGTAGGAGATATGGGTGGCGGCGAAGTCCTTGTCGTTGCCGAGACCCACGACCGTCGGGTCGATGTCCGACGAGCCACGCTGGGGAATCAGGTTGTTGAGCAGGTAACTGCTCATCGCGGCGCCGACGTAGACCGCAGTGGTGGTACCCGAGTGCCCACGCGGCGCATATCCGGCGTTCTCGAGTGCCTGGTAGGAGCACATCAGCAGCAGCCTCTGCTGCGGGTCCATCAGCTCTGCCTCACGCGGCGTGAAACCGAAGAACGCGGGGTCGAACAGGTCGACCCCGTCCGCGGATCCGGCCACGGCCACGTACTGGCCGTGGCCACCGACCGCCGACTCTGAAGGCTCGTCGGTGGGGACCAGTGATTCCACACCATCGACGAGGTTGTTCCAGAACGCGTCCACGTTGTCGGCGCCGGGAAAGCGAGCGGCCATGCCGATGACGGCGATGTCGGAGTTCTCCGCCGGGTTCCGGATGGTCGTCGACGGCGACTTCACATCCTGCGGAGACGACGAAGTCGGCACGAGGCGCTCCGCGAGGCGGGCAATGGTCGGGTACTTGAACAGGTCTGCCACGGCCAGCGAAACCTGCAGACGCTTCTTGACCTGCTGGCCCGCTTCGACGATGAGGAGGGAGTCTCCGCCCAGGTCGAAGAAGTTCGCGTCGCGGTCGATGCGAGAGCGTCCGAAGAGGTTCTCCCATATCTCGGTGAGCGTGCTCTCGATCTCCGCGCGCGACCGCGGCCCGGACACAGGGGCGTCCGCCGGCCGCTCCTGATGGCGCTTCGTACCGCGCGCGAGCCTGCTCGGCAGGTTCTCGGCGGAGACGATCACGCGCCGCTGCCCTCCAAAGAGCGCACGTTCGAAGACGGCAAGCGCGTCGGAGGCGGAAATCCCCGTCGGCTCGTCGCCGACGTGTGCCTCGAGTACGGCAGCGGGGAGCCGCTCGTGCGACGCCATGCCCACGTTCCGCCAGGCGTCCCAAGCGATGGCGACGACACGTTCGGGAGCGCCGGGCGACTCGGCCCATGCGTCGAGGAAGGCATTCGCTGCGCAGTAGTCGACCTGGCCGAGGCTGCCCAGAAGTGCGCCGGTCGAGGAGAACACGGCAAAGAAGGCGAGCGGGCGGCTGCGGAGCACCGAGGCGAGCGCGAGCGTGCCGTCGACCTTGGGCGTCAGCACCTTGCGCATGGCCTCGACGTGCCGGAACTGGGCGAGCCCCCCGCCGGCGAGGCCCGCGGCGTGGACGACGCCTTCGACGGGCCCGAACCGGAGCTCGGCCCGGGCGACGACATCGGCGAGAGCGGTACGGTCGCTCACGTCGCATGCTTCGACGAGCACCTCGGCCCCGTACGACTCCAGCTCGCGTACCGCGACGATGCGGCTCCGGGTTTCCGCGGGGGTCGTGGGATCGCTCTCGAGCGTCGGCCACTGTTCACGCGGCGGGAGCGGCGTCCGCCCGATGAGCACCAGGCGCGCTTTGTACTTCCGCGCCATCCATGTGGCGATCGTGCGGCCGATGCCGCCGAGGCCGCCAGTGATCAAGTAGACGCCAAGCGGCCGAAGGGCCGCGGGTCCTCCCTCCGCCGCGGACGTGGTCATGCCCTCGACACCCTCGACGTAGCGGGTGGTGTCCCGATAGGCGACGAAGGAATGCGGCAATGACGCGCGGATCTCGGCGATGAGCGGATCGACCTCAGCCGCCGTGCCCTCAATGTCGATCGCGGACGCGGTGAGCGCCGGATATTCGAGGGGCAGCGTCTTGACCGGCCCGAGGACGAGCGCGCGGGTGGGCGGTGCGGGCTCGCCGCTGCTCACCCGGGCGAGTCCCCGTGTCACCACGGCGAGCCGGGTCTGCTCGGTTCCGCGGTGCAGTCCGAGTGCACGGGCGAAGTGGACCAGAGCGTCGAGCGCGAAGACGCGCGCCCGGTCGACGTCGGCCTCGGTGTCGACCGCCCACAGGTAAAGGACGTTCCACGCACCGCTTGTTCCATCGGCGGCCTGGAGTTCGCGGACGAGCCGGTCGAAGTCCTCGGTCGCTTCGGGGCGCAGACGGTAGGCGTCCGGGGCGGAACGCTCGAACGACGTCCCGGCCTCCACCGTGACGACGTGCTCGCCGGCTTCTCGCAGGCGCGCGGTCCAGCGCTCTGCGATGCCGAGCGCGTCGGTGAAGACGATCCAGCGTTCGCCGGGCTTGCCGGTGATCGCCGCGGTAAGGGCTTCCTGGCGGAAGACCGGCCGGAAGAGGCGGGCCGCCGGCGCCGTGGCACCAGCGGTCTTCCGCTCGATCCAGTAGCGCTTGGTGTCGAATGCGTAGGTGGGCAGGGGCACGCGTCGCGGTGAGCGGTTCGTGTGAAGGGCGGCCCAGTCGATCGGGACACCGTTGACCCAGAG
>NZ_JBGWAB010000269.1:0-3717 GCF_041862025.1 Streptomyces sp. AB3(2024) | reverse complement strand
GGCCCGGTCCGGCGGCGCGCCGGGTCCCGCCGGGGCGCCGGCCGGTCGCGGGGTCGCGCTGGAGCTGCGCGGGATCCGGGCCGGCTACGACGGGGGGAACGTGCTGCGCGGGGTGGACCTCGGCGTGCGGCGCGGGGAGGTGCTGGCCGTGCTCGGGCCCAACGGCGCCGGGAAGAGCACCGCCTGCCGGGTGGCCGCCGGGCTGCTGCCCGCCACGGGCGGGTCGGTCCTCGTGGCCGGGCGGGACGCCACGCGCGACGGCCCCGTACGCCGTGCGCGGGCCGGGGTGCTGCTCGCGCCCGAGGGACGGGGGATCTTCCCGGCGCTCACCGTCGAGGAGAACCTCGCCCTGCACCTGGAGGACCCCGGGGAGCGGCGGGCCGCCTACGAGCGCTTCCCCCGGCTCGGGGAGCGGCGCACGGTGGCCGCCGGGGCCCTGTCGGGCGGGGAGCAGCAGATGCTGTCGCTGGCCCCGCTGTTGCAGCGTCCGCCGGCGGTGCTGATCGCCGACGAGCCCTCGCTCGGCCTCGCGCCGCGCGTCGTGGAGGAGGTGTACGCGCTGCTCACCGAGCTCCGCGGGGCGGGTTGCGCGGTGCTGCTGGTGGAGGAGAGGGCCGACGCCGTACTCGGGATCGCCGACAGAGTGGCCTTCCTCGCCCGGGGCCGCGTCTCGTGGTGCGGGCCGCGTGCCGAGGTGGACGCGGAGCGGCTCACCGAGGCCTACCTGGGGGTGACGCGGTGAGCGGGTACGTGTTGGAGGCGCGGGGGGTCGGCGTGCGGTTCGGCGGGGTCCGGGCCCTGACCGGGGTGGACCTCGGGGTCCGGGCCGGAGAGGTGTGCGGGCTGATCGGGCCGAACGGGGCCGGGAAGACCACCCTGTTCGACGTGCTGTCGGGGATCCGGCGGCCGGACCGGGGGCGGATGTTCCTCGACGGGGTGGACGTCACCCGCCGTTCCCCGGTGTGGCGGGCCCGGCACGGCGTGCGCCGGACCTTCCAGCGGCGGCAGCTGTTCGGGCAGCTGAGCGTGGCCGACAACGTGCTCGTCGCCCAGGAGTGGCGGGGTGGCGGGGGCGGTCTGGCCGCCGACCTGCTGGCCGCGCCGGGCCGGCGGGCCCGGGAACGGGCCCGCCGGGAGCGGGGCGGGGAGCTGCTGGAGGAATGCGGGATCGGGGCGCTGGGGCCCGCGTACCCGGGCGGGCTGCCGGCCGGGCGGGCCCGGATGGTGGAGCTGGCCCGGGCGGTGGCCGACCGGCCGCGGGTGCTGCTGCTGGACGAGCCCGCCTCGGGGCTGTCGGGGGCGGAGCGGGAGCGGCTCGTCGCGGTGGTGCGGAGGCTGGCCGGGGAGGAGGGCTGCGCGGTGCTGCTGGTCGAGCACGACGTGGCCTTCGTGATGGAGCTGTGCGCGCGGGTGGTGGTCCTGGACCTCGGCACGGTCCTCGCCGGGGGAACGCCGGCCGAGGTCCGGGCGAACCCGCTGGTGCGGGAGGCGTACCTGGGTCCGCGGTGACCGCGCCCCGGAAGCGCGGCCCCGGGCACAGTGCCGTCCCCGGGGCCCGGTGAGCCCGGTGCGGTCCGGGGGTGGGGCCGGGGCCGGGTGCGGTCCGGTGCGGTCCCCAGGGCCCGGTGCCAGGTCCGGGCAGGGGCCGGGGTGGGGTCCGGCCCGCGATGGCGGGAATAGGGCGTACGGGCGGCCGGTTGTCGCCCCTCGTACGCCGTGGCACGGACCACACCGCACCGACCCCGAGGGAACGACCAGACGTGAACCAGGTCCCCAGCATCAAGCTCAACAACGGCACGGCCATGCCCCGGCTCGGCTTCGGCGTCTGGCAGGTCCCGGACTCCGATGCCGAGCGGGCCGTGGGTGCGGCGCTGGAGGCCGGCTACCGGAGCATCGACACGGCGGCGATCTACGGCAACGAGCGCGGCACCGGCCGCGCCGTGGCGGCGTCCGGGGTGCCGCGCGAGGAACTGTTCGTCACCACCAAGCTGTGGAACGGCCCGAAGCAGCGCTGGGGCCGGGACCAGGTGCTGCGGGCCTTCGACGACTCGCTCGACAAGCTGGGCCTCGACCACCTCGACCTGTACCTGATCCACTGGCCGCGCCCGATGCGCGACGACTTCCTCGCCATCTGGAAGACCTTCGAGGAGATCGCGGCGTCCGGCCGGGCCAAGGCGGTCGGCGTGTCGAACTTCCGCCCGGCGGACCTGGAGCGGCTCCGCGGCGAGAGCGCCCTGGTGCCGGCGGTGAACCAGATCGAGCTGCACCCGCTGTTCCCGCAGGAGGAACTGCGGGCCCTGCACACCTCCCTCGGCATCGTCACCGAGGCCTGGTCCCCGCTCGGCCAGGGCAAGGAGCTGCTGACCCTTCCCGCGGTCGCCGCCGTCGCCGCCAAGCACGGCCGCAGCGCCGCGCAGGTGGT
This sequence comes from Streptomyces sp. AB3(2024), assembly GCF_041862025.1. NCBI lineage: Bacteria > Bacillati > Actinomycetota > Actinomycetes > Kitasatosporales > Streptomycetaceae > Streptomyces > Streptomyces sp. AB3(2024). Next base: position 1,295 of record NZ_JBGWAB010000269.1, on the reverse strand, counting down.
GCTGCGCTGGCACCTGCAGCTCGGCAACGTCGTGATCCCCAAGTCGGTGACGCCCGCCCGGATCCGGGAGAACCTGGACGTGTTCGGCTTCGAGCTGGACGCCGCGGACCTCGCGGAGCTGTCCGCCCTCGGTGCGGGCGCGGCAGGCCGCCGGATCGGTCCGGACCCGGCCGTCTTCGACGTCTGAGGGGCGGGCGCTTGAACCTCGTGGACGGGGTCTACCGGATCCGCAACGTGGAAAGCGGCCTGGTGCTGCAGCTGGAGGGCGCCTCCCGGGTGCGGGTCGGCCCGGACGGCCCGCCCGCGCCGGCCGCCGCCCGCCGGTGGCGGATCTCGCCGGTGCACAGCGGCGGCGGGATCTTCCACGTCGTGAGTGAGGACAACGGACGGCGCCTGGACGTGGCGAACGCCTCGACGGACAGCGGGGCCCGGGTGCAGGTGTGGCGGGCCAATGCCTTCGGGGCGCAGGAGTGGCTCGTCGAGGAGCACCTCGACGACCCGGGGGTGGTGTCGCTGGTCGCGTGCATCAGCGGGTTGTCGCTGGAGGCCGACGCCGAGGGCCGGGCGCGGCAGGGCGAGGACACCGACTCCCCGTCGCAGTGGTGGCGGCTGGAGCCGGCGTGAGCCCATGCCGGACGGCCGCGGGGCGCGCGGCGCCGTAGACCCTTGGCCGGCCCCGGGCGGGGCGGGGCTGGGCGGGGCGACGGCGGTGTCAGCTCGCGCCGTGGGCGGGTGCGAGGGATTCGACGCGTTCGGCGAGGTCGAAGTCCTTCTCCGTGACCAGGCCGCCGGCGTCGTGGCTGTTCACCGACAGGCGCACGGTGTCGTAGCCGAGGGTGAGGTCCGAGTGGTGGTTCAACTCGTCCTGCACCACGGTGATGTGGGAGACCAGCGCGCCGGCGGCCCGGTGCGTGGCCAGTCGGTAGGTGCGGACGAGGTGGTCGTCCTCGAAGGCCCAGCCGGGTAGTTCCCGCAGCCGGTCCTCGATCTCCTTCTGCGAAAGCGGTTCGCTCGGCATCCGCGTTCTCCTTCCCCGTGACGTGTGGTCAGTTTCCCACAGGAGCGCCGGATCGAACCTTTCGCGCCATAGTGCGACCGGGTGCTCCCGCGCGCTTCCGGGCCCCGGTCCGGCGCCCTATGCTCCTGCGCCGGACGGGTGTTACCACTGGTAACAAGGAGGCGGGGCATGGCGGCTCGTACGGGCGGTTCCAGGCGCGCGTTCATCGCGGGCGCGGCGGCGACCACGGCGGGCGCCCTGTCGGCTGCCGGGGCGGGCGCCGCGCGGGCGGCCGCGG